>NZ_JAUZVK010000036.1:0-23195 GCF_031844505.1 Gordonia sp. AC31 | reverse complement strand
CAGCTACCCACTGAACCCGAACTCGCCGCGGAATGGGGCGTCAACCGCCTGACCATCAGGCAGGCCATCAGCGAACTCGCCCGCGCCGGAGTGGTCGTCGTCCGCCAAGGGGCGGGAACCTACGTGGCCGAACCGCCGCTGGTCATCGAACTCGACCTGCCCGCGATGCCGTCCACGGACGCCGACGCCGGCAGTACCGCATCGATCGCCGAATACGTCCAGCAGGACCAGACCGAAACACTCATCGACGTCACCGACCAAGACACCACCAGGGCCGTGAAGGAGGCGTTAGGTGTGGAACCGCCCTTCGTACGAATCGACACCCTGGTTCGCACCGGACAGCAGCCGTATCTGGTAAGCAGCTATTGGCTCGAACTCCGCCGATTTCCGGACCTCGCGGGCCTGCTCGCCGACCGACTCGCCCTCTTCCAAACCCTCCAGGAACGCTACGATCTCCGCCTCCGGCACTCCTGGCGATCCCTCGCCGCGAGCCTGGCAAGCACCGACGACGCGGCATTGCTGGAGATACCACCAGGCAGCGCCGTCATGCTCCGTGAGGGAGTGAACATCGACGAAACCCATACTCCTACTATCTACCTCCGCCGCCGAGTCCGAGGCGACCGGATTCGATTCACCATGCACTACGACCACGAATGACCCCCTCGGTAAGAGGAATCTCGCCCGCTGGTCGCGAGCTTTCTCGCTGTTGATGGATCTGTTCAGCGACATACGATACCGTCCGAGGGACGAGTGTCGTTGCGGCGAGGACAATCCCGCTTCGGACGATTCCCAGTGTTAAGTTCTCTGAGCATCTCTTTGCATCATTCGGCTAGACGATCGCGCTGCGGCCAATCACCCGCGCTGCGGCCAATCACCGCGGTGCGAACCGAGTTCCTGTGCGACGTTTACACCTGCGCACTCGAAGGTGGTATCGGCTACTGGTCAACCTGCACCGACTATCGCTGGAGCAGTGATCCGCGAGCGAGTTGCTGGGGTGTCCCGGGGCGGCAGTTTCACGTTTATGGGCGGGACCGAACCGGTGTCACCGGCCGATGTGCGGGGGGACCTGGGTGGGGTCGGCCATCGCGTCGGTGCCGCCTAGCGCCTTGTTGGCGCGTCGCTCCACGAGCAGAGGGACGAAGTCGCGTACCTCGATCCCGTCGAAGTGCCGATACGCTTTGTCTACCGCGGTCGACACCTCTTCTGGTGATCGATGCGAGTAGAGGCCGATGAGACGGTCGCGAACCTCACTGATCTGGCGGAGTTCGTCGTTATTCGCACCCATGGTGTCGATCATCGTCGACAGCAGGGCTGGCGCGTGGTCGCGAGGGGATGGATTCACCGACCGTTCACCTACCGGATATCGACTCTCGATCGAAATCGTGCGGCCACCTCCGTCCGAGCAGCCGAGGACGATCGTGATCGTTGTCGAGCGGCGAAGTCCGTAGTGCGTGCTCAGCGTCGTGATCGTCGCGTAGGTGTCCTTCAGTTCTGCGATCTCGCCGGCGATGTCGCGACTGCGCCGGCCTTCCTGCTCGATCCGTAGGACGAGGAACTGGGCGTGTCGTTCCAGTTCTTCCAGCAGCAATTGAGCTTGTGACCGTCCGGCATCGCGCCTGTCTATATCCCCCATGGGCAGCGATGGTGCGGGTCAGCGGTTAACGATCGGAGAACCTACGATTACATGCATGGTTCCATCGCCACGATCTGTCGATCCTGTCTCACAGGCGCAGGCCCGTGTGCTGATCAAGGAGCTGGAACGAGTGGCGGACTCGCTGGTTGAGGCTCTGCACGGTGGTGTCGGACCCCCGACGAGTGCTACTACCTGGTCTGGGACGGCTGGCCCGACGTCGAGACCCTCTGCGAGCGGATCGGTGCCGCCAGGATCGACCTCACCGACACCGACGAGGCCTGGGGTCACGTGCGCGGCTACTACCTCTTCTGTGGCGATGCTGACCTGTCCGCGTGGGACGACGGCGACGCCGGACCGCCCTTCGGATCGTTCGTTCGACAACTCGAACTCGTCGATCCGGTGCATCGTTCCGAACAGTCGATTGATCCTGTGTGACAACGGAAGCACTCGAAAGGCCCTCTCTGCTTGTGGAGTGCATGCGCGGTGTCGCAGCATCGGAGGGCGACGAGATCGGCAACCGCAGCCAGAGCGGCCTGTGAAGCAAAACTCATCGCGGCCTACTGTCGTCGGCCTGGAGGGTGGGCCGCGCGGACGCAGACCAGACACCGGGGGCAGGTCGACCAGCTCCCGTGAGTCATAAACAGCGTCTCCGCTGCGCTGCGCTGCCGCCCTCCTAAAGGTCGGTTGCCATTGCTGCTATGTGGGCGCGTCTTCGAATGGGGCGTATCTTGCGGTGTAACCGATAGGTGCCTATCATTGGTCCCGAGCCCCTTGCGTTGAGCTTGTGGGAAGTGAACCCCAGACACAGCCGGACGACTGTGCACTGGGGTTTCGCGCTTTCTACGGTAGACATATCGGTGTGCTTGCCCGCCGCATCTACGTCGACGAAACCAAACAGCAAGGCTTCGTCCTGGTTGCCGGCGTCGTCGTCGCCTCGGACCAAGGCGACATTAGGCGCACGCTGCGGGAACTCACCAAGCCCGGCCAAAACCGCATCCACATGCGCAACGAGAACGACGCCCGCAAACGGCAGATCGCCGACGCCGTTGGCCGCATGCCCGTCACGGCCACGGCCTGGGTCTACAAGTCATCTGACCGAGGATGCGCTGAAAAGGACGTACGCGCGGCGTGCATGCGCCGCGTCGTTGAGGATGCAGTCGCAGAGGGCATCGACCACCTCGTGATCGAACAAGACGACAGCATGGTCGGATGGGACAGTCAGGCGCTCATCGACGCCACCCGCGACCTCGGCGTCCGCGAGACGTTCCGGTGGGAACACAACCGAGCCAGGACTGAGACCCTGCTGTCTGTCCCAGACGTCATCGCCTGGTGCTACGGCAAGAGCGGCTACCACAGCCGGATCGCTCCGCTTGTCGCCAAAGAGGTTCCGGTTCTGACCGCACCCACGCTGGGCCGCAGTCGCAGGCGCCGCTAAACGAGAGTCAGGAGGTGGTCGGTGGTGTCGATGCTGAAGCGTTGGGGGATCGGTCTCTGCGCACTCGTTGGCGTAGGCGGTGTCTACGCCGCACCGCTCATCATCTACTCCGCCGCGGTCACCAATGAGAACTGGGGAGACTTCTGGCGTGCCGCCGCGACACCCTATGGAGCCACGACCGCAGGACTCTTTGCGCTCTCCGCTGGCGGTCTGGCCTTCTACAACGGACACGAAGAACGCAAGGTGAACCAAGCCGTCGAAGACCGCCGACACGATGCAGAGACCATCCGCACTCTGAGAGAGCGATACACCGCTGCGGTCGAACAACTCGCCAACGACTCGACAACGATCAGCCAGGCCGGCGTCTACGCGATCGCGGCACTTGCCGACGACTGGCTCAGCATCACTCAGACCGCCGATGCACAAGTGTGCATCAACCTGCTCTGTGCCTACCTGCGTAGTGCACCGGTTGACGCCAGCGCCACCGAGCTCCCGTCAGATCAGCCGGTACGCGACACGATCATGCGCACGATTGCCGCTCACCTCACCGCTCCCGACCCCGACGAGTCAGCAGGGACCGCGTCCAAAACGTGGCGAGACCTCGACTATGACTTCACTGGAGCGCACCTCTACGACGTCAACCTAGACCGAGTTGTCTTCCGAGGTGAACGCACGGACTTCACTGACGTGCATTTCCACGGACAGAAGGCGTCGTTTCGAGAGACTGAATTCCGAGCGAGCAGAACACGTTTCGAACGCGCGGAGTTTCACAACCGAATCACCTCCTTCCACGATGCGAAGTTCCACAGCGAACACACCGCATTCTTCGGAACGAAATTCAATGGTGTGTCGATCTTCTTCACCAACGCCCAGTTCCATGGCGACGCCATCCATTTCGAGGATGCGGTCTTCATGAACCAATCGGTCACGTCCTTCGCCGGTGCACAGGTGTGGTGCCGGAAGGACATCTCGTTTGATGTCGCAGAGTTTCACTCATCGCGGACCAATTTCGACTCGGCCGAGTTCCACACCCCCGTCGCCACGTTCGCCGACGTCCAGTTCGACAGTCGGCGCACGTCCTTCCAGAATGTTCAGTTCTACACCGACCAGGCATCATTCATGCGCTCTATATTCGACGGGAAGACCACCTCGTTTAGAGAGGCCCAGTTCCATGGCACAAGCCTGATCTTCGACGAAGCCAAGTTTCGTGCTGAGACGACGTCGTTCATCGATGCCGAGTTCAGCAGCTCAAGTACGTCCTTCAGGGCCGCCAGCTTCAACGGCGCCGGTGCGAGCTTCCGTCACGCCAAGTTCGCAAGCGACACCACAACCTTCGCGCTCGTCAAGTTTGAGACAACCAGGCTCTGCGAGTTCGTCGACCCAGCCGCTTGGAAGAGCATGGTGTTCGACTGGGACGACGACCTAAGCAAGAAACCTGACAGTGTCACACCCGCTAAGTGGCCACCGCTCGCGAGTGACCCAGACGACGCCGCCGAAGAGAAACTGCGGGAGAACGGCTCCGGGGGTCGGGCCGGACGCATGGCACGTGGGTTGACGGTGGCTCAAAGGCTACGAGGGCGATTGGCCGCGAAACGCCGATGACCATGCTCCACTGCTCACTTGCGGTCTTTCCACCGCTCGTTCGCTGATTGGCGGGTCATGCCGGAGGCCGCGCCGATGTCGGCCCACGAGCGGCCCAGCCGGCAGGCCTTGGACGCCGCGGCGTCGAGTGGCGCGTCGGCAGCCCTACGGGCATCCGCGGCAGCCCGGATCTCGTCGACGACATCGATCGGGTCGAGATATTCGCGCTGCCACACCGCTCGTGCGGCCTCCGCGACCTCAGGCCCGCGGTGTTGATTGTTCTTCGCTCCGCAAATCTCTGTTAGGCAGTCTATTTGAGGATGAGTCCTACAATGATCCCGACGGTGAAGGCGATGAGTGGGTAGGTGATGAGATATCCGACCCATCCGGTGAATAAACGTTTCATGGGGTTGTTCCGGTTGGGGTTTTGATGGTCGAGTTGAACCATTGTTGTTCGATGGTGGTGAACTCGGTGTGTAGGTTCTGCCAGTCGACGGCTTGTGAGGTCGAGGTCAGTATGGACAGGTAGGCGTTGCCGGTATCGGTGGTGTAGGACAGTTGTGACCGCCGAATGTGTAGCTGCTGGCCGTGGTGGAAGTATGTGCCTTCGTCCTGACTGAGCGCCCCGGCGAGAGTGACGCTGTGCGACAGGATGGTTGGGGTGTCAAGCGTGGCGATGTCGCGTGCGGTGCCGACCTCGCCGAGGTGTAGGGGTGGGGTTCTGCCCAGGTCGAAGTACTGGATCGCCACGTTGGGCAGGAACATCGGGGCCGGGTTGTGCGGGCGGATCAGGATGCGGCTTGTCCTCAACGAGATGGTCTTCGCGTTGTCTGCCTCGATCCACGGATGCGGCGCTGCGAACGCGAGTTCCCCGGTGGCTTGGCGCAGGAGTGCGGGATGATTTGAACGGTCTATGGCGTACTCAACGGCTGCTATCACTTCGTGCTCCTTGGCCGGCAGCGTGCTGGCTTATGTGCCGTCACAGGATGACCCCTAGGTAACAGCCTACGGCGAAGGCGAGACCGGACGGCGCCATGTGCAGCGGCCCGTAGACGAGGAACTCCAGTGTTCCTCCGTCGAGATAGGTGCGCGAGCGTCCGTTGACAGGATCCACCCCGTGGGATTCCACCCATGAGGGTCGGTCGCGTGACACGCTGTGGCGTGGTCTGGCCCGTTTTGTTCTCGATGAGTGGGCGTGTCAGATGGTCTGTGTGAGTTGATCCGGAGGAGGAATCATGAACGCTATGGCTGTTGACGACCACGACGCTACGGATGTATCAGATGCTGCTGGGCTTCGCCGGGAGGTGTTCTCGGATGCGCTGATTGATCACGTACTCGCCGAGACCCGTTCGCGAGGGTTGGAGTTGACTGGCAAGGACGGCTTTTTGAACGAGATGCTCAAGGCCGTCCTTGAGCGGGGCATGGGCGCCGAGCTGACCGAGCATCTGGGCCGCGATGCCCACGCCCGTGGCGGGGACGGAAACCACCGCAACGGCACTTCGCGCAAGACCGTGGCCACCGAGGTCGGCCCGGTGGAACTGGATCAGCCCCGCGATCGGCAGGGCTCGTTCGCCTCCCAGCTCGTCCCGAAGGGCGCCCGCCGGCTCGGCGGGCTGGAGGACCAGATCATCTCGCTGTACGCCGGCGGAATGACCGTCCGGGAGATCGAGCACCACCTCGCGCGGACCCTGGGGGTGGAGCTGTCGCACGAGTCCATCGCCAACGTCACCGACGCGGTCCTGGACGAAGTCGCGGCCTGGCAGCACCGCCCGTTGGAGGCGTTCTACCCGGTGGTGTTCCTGGACGCGATCCACATCAAGATCCGCGATGGAGCCCACGTGAAGACCCGCGCTGCCCACATCGCGGTCGGGGTCGATCTTGAGGGCGTCAAGCACGTGCTCGGCATCTGGGTGCAGGCCAAGGAAGGCGCGGCGTTCTGGGCCAGCGTGTGCGCCGAACTGGCCAATCGCGGCGTCAAAGACGTCCTGATCGTGGCCTGCGACGGGCTGACCGGACTGTCCGAGGCGATTGCCGCGACCTGGCCTTTCGCCGAGGTGCAGACCTGCGTGGTGCACCTGATCCGGGCCTCGATGCGGTTCGTGTCCTACAGCGACCGCAAGAACGTGGCCAAGGCACTCAAGCCGATCTACACCGCCGCCAACACCGAGGCCGCCAGAGCCGCACTGGAGGCCTTCGCCGAATCGCCGCTGGGCGCCAAGTACCCCACCGCCGTCAGGTCGTGGGAGGCCGCCTGGGAGCGGTTCATCCCGTTCCTGGCCTTCGGCCCAGCCACACGCAAGCTGATCTACACCACGAACTCGATCGAGTCGCTGAACTACCAGCTGCGCAAGATCACCAAGAACCGCGGGCACTTCCCCAGCGATGCCGCCGCGATCAAGCTGCTATGGCTAGCCATACGCAACATCGAGGACCGACGAGACCGAGAACGCGCCAAGGACGCTCAACGCCGAGCAGACGGCCACGCAGGCCCCCGGAAATCGATCCCCAGACTCGTCGAAGGCGCCACCATCCACGGTTGGCGAGCCGCACTGGCCGAACTCGCACTGGCCTACCCGGAACGCTTCGACCCCCACATGTGACAGACATCACTAACCAAAACTCACACAATTATCTTGAAAGGCTCCGTGATGTCGGAGCGCGGTCGTACGGTGGGGTGAATCGCATCCGAGCTCGCCGCCAGGCCGAGTCCGACCGGAAAGGTCCCACCTCCCCATGACCGCCATCAGCACAATCGACCGCGGACCGCGCGTGGTCGCCCGCAGCGTGACCGTGAACGCGCCCGCCGACGAACTGTTCGCCCTCGTCAACGACCCTCGCAAGCACGGACTCGTCGACGGGTCCGGAACGGTCCGCGACAACGTCCAGGGGCCGGCCACCCTGCACCCCGGCGCCAAGTTCACCACCGCGATGCGCATGTACGGCGTGCCGTACCGCACCACCTGCACGGTCACCGAGCACCGTGACACCCCGGCGGAGAAGGTGATCGAGTGGGCGAACCCCGCAGGGGCCCGGTGGCGCTGGGAGTTCACCCCGGCGGGGGACGGAAAGACGACGGTCGTCGAGAGCTTCGACAACCGGCCGTCCAAGCTCGGCAGGTTCTACGAGATCGTGGGGGTGTCCAAGCAGAACGCGGCGGGCATCACCGAGACGCTGTCGAAGCTGGCGGCCAGGTACGAGACCGCGGGATGACCACGCACTGACTCGCACCGACACGCGTTTTGCGGATCGACGTGGGGACCGCGCGCCGCGACGGCCGGTGATCTATGGTGGTCCGCGACACGGGGTGCTGCCCATCCGGGCGGCTGAGATCACACCCGTCGAACCTGATCTGGGTAGTTCCAGCGAAGGAATGTCGATACAGCACTCGCGTCCACCACAACGGTGGTCTCGGTGCCGTCGCCGATCGGACGCGCCCTGCGTTGCCGAGGAGCGGAGCCGCATCGCCACCCTCGCCGGGAACACCGGGAAGTGAGTGGCAGTGGATATCGGCAACAGCGTGCGGATCGACGAGCAGGTCGTCCTCGTCACCGGCGGCGCCCGCGGGCTCGGCGCGGACATCAGTCGCGCCTTCTCCAGAGAGGGCGCTCTCGTCGTCGTCAACTATCACCGCAGCGAGTCGGCCGCCGCCGACCTCGTCCGTGAGCTCGGCGAGGACCGCACCGTCGCACTCCGCGCCGACGTCACCGACGACGACGAAGTGCACGCCCTCGTCGACGCCGCCCGTCGCCACTTCGGCGCGCCCGTCACCACGGTCGTCAACAACGCACTGGTCGACTTCGAGTTCAACGGAGACGCCCGCCCGCGACCGGAGACGCTGACCTGGCACGACTTCGACTCGCAACTGCGCGGTGCCGTCAAGGCGACCCTCGCCACGACCCAGGCGACGCTTCCGGGCATGCGGGAGGCCGGCTTCGGACGGATCGTGAACATCGGCACCAATTTGTTCCAGCACCCCGTCGTGCCGTACCACGACTACACCGCCGCCAAGGCCGCCGCGCTGTCGCTGACCCGGACCCTCGCCACCGATCTGGGGCCGGACGGCATCACGGTGAACATGGTCTCCGGCGGTCTGCTGCGCACCACCGCCGCGAGCGCCGCCACGCCTGCAGAGGTGTTCGACCTCATCGCGTCGGGGACGCCGCTGCGCCGCGCGATCACGCCGGCCGAACTCGCCGACGCGGTGCTGTTCTTCGCCTCCCCGTGGGCGCGGGCCGTGACCGGGCAGAACCTCATCGTGGACGGGGGACTGGTCAAGGGGTGAGGCGCGGCGGCGCCGATCGCACCGAGGGCGCGCCCTCGCACCCGCGCGCCCTCGTGCCCGCGCGCCCTCGCGCCCTCACACGTGCGCGCCCTTGCCGGTGCAGGTCGGGTGGGGGAGGCTGGAGTCATGCAGTTCCCCTCGGTGGTCTTCTCGCGGACGGCCGAGGGCCGCCGGATCGCCGAGGCCGAGGCCGCTGTCGCCGAACTCGACCAGCGCCTCGCGGAATGGGACGAGCAACGAGCCCTCCTGGCCGCCGACGATCTCGGCAGCGACCCGCACCGGGACGTCCCGCGAACCTGGCCCGCCGTCGCCGAGTCCGCGGCCTCCGCCGCCGGGCGTCTCGCGGCTCCGCTGTCACCGGCGGCGCTGGAGGCCGAACGCTCCGAACTCCGATGGTCGGGCGTGGGCAAACTGATCGGGGCCGGCCTCTCGGCGGCGGTGCTCCTGGCTGTCCCGCTGACGCTCGTCCTCAACGCGGTGATCTGACGTGCCGCTGATCCTCGCGCTGGTGGTGTTCGCGGTCCTCGCCGGTGTGGTCGCGTGGATCGCGTCGACCGGATGGCTCGTGCGCTCCGGACTGGAGGACCTCGCCCGCCACCGTCGGCTCAGCCGGGGGACCGACCCGGCGCAGCTCACCGCCGAGCGCGCCGTCGACACCGCGCGGCGCACCCACGCGCTGGCCTCCGAGGCGCTCGCCGCGACCCTCGACCGCTGGTATGAACTCCGCTCCACGCTCGGCATCGGCACCCCGCTCGAAGCCGAGTACCCCGCCGTGAGGGACGCCCTCGACGGCGACCCCGCGTTCGCCCGCCTACTGGAGCGGGCGAACGACGCCCTGGTCGACAGCACCACCGACCGTCCGAGCAGAGTGGCCGACCTTCTCGCAGAGGCCGCCCGCCTGGACGCGCTGACGCTGGCCGTGCGCGACCGCATCTATCGGGCGAGACGCGCGCCGTGACCGGGCAGAACCTCATCGTGGACGGGACTGGTCAAGGGGTGAGCCTGTCAGGTCCTCCGAAATCCGCTACTCCGCCTCGGAATCCGCTACTCCCGTGGAGGTAGCGGATCCGCAGGCGGAGTAGCGGATGTCGAGCTGGGCGGGTCGACTGCCCGTCGTGCCGGGTCTCGGATCAGGGGGTGCCGGTGCCCTCGTCGGCGGCGGGGGAGGTGTTGGTGCCGCCGTCGTTGATCTCGAAGCGGGTCCACTTGCCGTCCATGTCTACCTCCATGGCGTACCCGAGCGCGTCGTCGGGGACCTCGACCGTCTTGAACCAGTCGTACGCCTTGGTGTCGTCAGCGAACTCCTTCTCCTCGATGACGTTCTGGTCGGGGTCCACTACGCGGTAACGGGGCATGCTTGCTCCTTCGAATCGATGGAATCCGGTCGTATCCGCAGTGTGGGTGATCCGGCGTCATCTCGCATCCGGTCAGGACGCGTACGGTCGGAATCCCCGACGTCTCAGGAGGCCTGCCGTGACCACCGATCCCAACGCCCAGCCGCTCGTCGACCCCACCACAAAGTACGAGGTCGACATCCCGATGCAGTCCCAGCCGGTGCCGGGGCTCGCATCCGAGCTCGAGCCGCCGGCCGATCACGGTGAGAGGTCCTACATCGGTCACGGCAGACTCACCGGCCGCCGTGCGCTCATCACCGGCGGAGACTCGGGTATCGGTCGCGCGGTGGCGATCGCGTACGCACGCGAAGGGGCCGACGTGGCGATCGGATACCTGCCCTCGGAGCAGTCCGATGCGGACGAGGTCGCCCGGTTGGTCCGTGAGGCCGGCCGCACCTGCGTCCTGCTGCCGGGCGACGTCGGAGACGAAGAGGTGGCGCGGGGGATCGTCCGTGACGCCGTGGCCGGGCTCGGGGGCATCGACGTGCTGGTGCTCAACGCCGCCCGGCAGACCTACGTCGAGAACCTCGAGGACCTGAGCTCCGAGCAGTGGGCGGAGACCATGAACGTCAATATCTCGGCGCCGTTCTGGATGATGCAGGAGGCGCTCGGTCATCTGCAGCCGGGGGCGAGCGTCATCTTCACCTCGTCGGTTCAGGCGTACACCCCGTCGCCGGGCTTGGTGGACTACGCGACCTCCCGGGCCGCGGTCAACACGATGTCCAAGGCGCTGGCGCAGCAGCTCGCGCCGCGAGGGATCCGCGTGAACGCCGTCGCGCCGGGCCCGTTCTGGACCGCGCTGCAGGTGACGGGCGGGCAGAAGCCGGAGAAGCTGCCGTACTTCGGGCAGAAGAACCCGCTCGGTCGGCCGGGGCAGCCGGTCGAAATGGCCGGCGCGTACGTGTACCTGGCCTCCGAGGAGTCGTCGTACACGACCGGCAACACGCTCTCGGTGACCGGCGGCGGGGCGTGTCAGATGGTCTGTGTGAGTTGATCCGGAGGAGGAATCATGAACGCTATGGCTGTTGACGACCACGACGCTACGGATGTATCAGATGCTGCTGGGCTTCGCCGGGAGGTGTTCTCGGATGCGCTGATTGATCACGTACTCGCCGAGACCCGTTCGCGAGGGTTGGAGTTGACTGGCAAGGGCGGCTTTTTGAACGAGATGCTCAAGGCCGTCCTTGAGCGGGGCATGGGCGCCGAGCTGACCGAGCATCTGGGCCGCGATGCCCACGCCCGTGGCGGGGACGGAAACCACCGCAACGGCACTTCGCGCAAGACCGTGGCCACCGAGGTCGGCCCGGTGGAACTGGATCAGCCCCGCGATCGGCAGGGCTCGTTCGCCTCCCAGCTCGTCCCGAAGGGCGCCCGCCGGCTCGGCGGGCTGGAGGACCAGATCATCTCGCTGTACGCCGGCGGAATGACCGTCCGGGAGATCGAGCACCACCTCGCGCGGACCCTGGGGGTGGAGCTGTCGCACGAGTCCATCGCCAACGTCACCGACGCGGTCCTGGACGAAGTCGCGGCCTGGCAGCACCGCCCGTTGGAGGCGTTCTACCCGGTGGTGTTCCTGGACGCGATCCACATCAAGATCCGCGATGGAGCCCACGTGAAGACCCGCGCTGCCCACATCGCGGTCGGGGTCGATCTTGAGGGCGTCAAGCACGTGCTCGGCATCTGGGTGCAGGCCAAGGAAGGCGCGGCGTTCTGGGCCAGCGTGTGCGCCGAACTGGCCAATCGCGGCGTCAAAGACGTCCTGATCGTGGCCTGCGACGGGCTGACCGGACTGTCCGAGGCGATTGCCGCGACCTGGCCTTTCGCCGAGGTGCAGACCTGCGTGGTGCACCTGATCCGGGCCTCGATGCGGTTCGTGTCCTACAGCGACCGCAAGAACGTGGCCAAGGCACTCAAGCCGATCTACACCGCCGCCAACACCGAGGCCGCCAGAGCCGCACTGGAGGCCTTCGCCGAATCGCCGCTGGGCGCCAAGTACCCCACCGCCGTCAGGTCGTGGGAGGCCGCCTGGGAGCGGTTCATCCCGTTCCTGGCCTTCGGCCCAGCCACACGCAAGCTGATCTACACCACGAACTCGATCGAGTCGCTGAACTACCAGCTGCGCAAGATCACCAAGAACCGCGGGCACTTCCCCAGCGATGCCGCCGCGATCAAGCTGCTATGGCTAGCCATACGCAACATCGAGGACCGACGAGACCGAGAACGCGCCAAGGACGCTCAACGCCGAGCAGACGGCCACGCAGGCCCCCGGAAATCGATCCCCAGACTCGTCGAAGGCGCCACCATCCACGGTTGGCGAGCCGCACTGGCCGAACTCGCACTGGCCTACCCGGAACGCTTCGACCCCCACATGTGACAGACATCACTAACCAAAACTCACACAATTATCTTGACAGGCTCCGATGAGTTGTCTCGACGAGATCTCAATCGAAGAGTCCTTTGATCGCTCGGGCAGCGTCGCCGCCGGCCTGGCTCCCGATCGCGGCACCGATGCCCGCGCCCACGGCTGTTCCGATCGGGCCGGCGAAGGAGCCGACCACCATCCCGGCGGCGGCGCCGGCCACTACTCCGCCGGCGATGGCTCCGCCGGCGACTACCGCAGCGTCGCCGTAGTCCTGCTCACCTCGTACTGCTTTGCTCACCTCGTCAGCGAACGTTACCGCTATCCCCGCTACATTGGCCCCGCGGGAGAGGCCTTTGCCGACGTTCCTCAGGCGTGAGAGCTCGTCTGAACTCAGGCCGGCTCGCCCACCGGAGTGCCGTGGTGGCCGGTCGGTGGAGTGTTGGCCTGTTTGTCGGAATGTGTCGGCGATATCGGAGCCTCGGCGCTGTACGGCGGCAAGGGCAGCGGTGACCGCGGGGCCTTTCGGGTCGAGTGGTTTGCCGGTCGAAGGGTTAATCAGCTGAAAGCCGCCCGACTCGTCCGGTCTGATCTCGGCGGATACGCCGTCGCCGATGTCGGTGGCTATGGCGGTGCCATCTTCAAATCCGTAGATCACTCCACCGTTGTGTGCGGTGTGTGCCGAGGTCGCGACTGTTTCTGTGCCGTCGGGGTTGGTGCGGTAGTACTCGGGTTGTCCGTCGGCTCCGGTGCGTGTGTTGACGACGCCAACGTCTTGGCCGAGGTAGTTGTTGGCGACGCCAACGTCTTGGCCGAGGTAGTTGTTGGCGACCCAGTCGCCGTAACCCAGTTGTTGGCCGGGGGCTGGTTCGGCGCCCTGGGTGGGGCTGGTTTCAGTCTCGGTTGCCGGTGGCTGGTCGGAGATGCCGGCGGTGAGCAACTCAGAGAGCCGGGCCTGGTGCACGGATAGGTGACAGGGTTAGTCACGCGGCCTGAGGGGCCTCGTGGTTGATGATGGTCTCGAATTCAATGGGGGTCAATCTGCCGAGGCGGTCCTGTCGTCTGCGGCGGTGGTAGGTCCGTTCGATCCAGTGCACGATGGCGGCCCGGAGCTCGTCTCTGGTGGCCCAGGATCGACGGTCGAGGACGTTGTTCTGTAGCAGCGAGAAGAAGCTCTCCATCGCCGCGTTGTCACCACACGCACCGACCCTGCCCATCGACCCGAGCATGCCGTGCCGGGTGATGGCCTTCTGCATCTTCTTCGAACGAAATTGAGACCCTCTATCGCTGTGCAGAACGCAGCCGGCCACGTCCCCTCGCCTGGCGACAGCGCTGTTCAGGGCGGCCACGGCCAGGCGGGACTTCATTCTCGAGTCGATCGAGTACCCGACGATCCGGCCCGAGTAGACGTCCTTGATCGCGCACAGGTACAGCTTGCCCTCGGCCGTCCAGTGCTCGGTGATGTCGGTCAGCCACAGCTCGTTGGGGCCGGGCGCGGTGAAGTCTCTCTTGACGAGATCGTCGTGTACAGGCGGGCCGGCCTTGCGGTGCTTGCCGCGGCCTCTCTTGCTGATGGTGCTGGTCCAGCCGCCGGCGGAGCAGATCCGCCACGCCGTCCGCCGGCACATCTTCTCGCCTGCGGCTTCGGCCTCGTCGGCGAGGTAGCGGTAGCCGAACTCCGGGTCTTCGCGGTGGGCGTCGAACAGGGCGTTGGCCCGGTACGCCTCGGCGAGCTCGGCGTCGGTGATCGGGTTCTTGCGCCACCGGTAGTAGGGCTGGCGAGCGATCTTGAGTACCCGACACGCCACCGTGACGGGGATGCCGTCAGCGGCCAGCTCACTCACGAGCGGGTACCACCTTTTCCCGGCAGATTCGCTTGGGACAGGTACGCCGCCGCCCGGCGTAAGACCTCGTTCTCCTGTTCAAGCAGGCGCACACGCCGCTTGGCCTCGCGCAGCTCACGCGATTCGGCCGACGTGGTGCCGGGCTTGATCCCGGCCTCCACGTCGGCCTTGCGGATCCACTTGTTCAGGGTCATCGGGTGGATACCGAAGTCGGCAGCGATCTGTTCGAGAGTCACACCGTCTTCACGGTTCTGGGCGACGCGGACAACGTCGTCGCGGAACTCCTGGGGATAGGGCTTGGGCACAGCTGGCATCCTTCCAGGCCGCCCGGCAGGGCAAGCCAGATCAGATGTCACCTACTCGTGCACCAGCCCCGCCCGTCGTTGGCTGGTGGTGTCTGTTTCGCTTGTTCTGTGCGGGCTTGTTGTTGTTGTTCGGGGGTGACCGGCCCGATGAATCCAGGGTCGCCGGGTTGGGGTGTGAGGTAGACGGGACTGGTCTCGGTAGTTGTCGGTGGCGGGCCGGTGTTGCCGGCGGTGGGCAGCTCCGAAGGCCCGTCGTTGGCTGGTGGTGTCTGTTTGGCTTGTTCTGTGCGGGCTTGTTGTTGTTGTTCGGGGGTGACCGGCCCGATGAATCCAGGGTCGCCGGGTCGGGGTGTGAGGTAGACGGGGTTGCTGGCAGGGGTGCTGTCCCCAGGGGGGTCGGCGAGGATGGGGTAGCGGGCGTCGGCGGCGGGTTGGACGTGTTGGATGAGGTCGCCGTTGTCATCGACGGTGTACCAGGTCGTCTGTGGTTGACCGGCGGCGTCGAAGGCCCAGGGGCGGGCGACCTGCTGGATCGGGTTGCCGTCGCGGTCATACACGGTTGCTGAGCCATCAGGGTTGACGTCGGTGTGTCCGCCCGGGGGCACGGTCATGGCGAACCGGTAGCTGGTGGGGCTGGTCTCGTCATGGATCAACACCAGTCGCGAGGAACCCACTGTGGCGCGGGTTGATCCTCCACGCGAGAGCAGCGAGCGTGTTCGTGGATTGGATGCGGCCAGGGCGGCGGCGCCGGCGAGGATCCAGATCGGCAGCGGGATCGAAGCATCGCTGTCGAGCGGGGTGTCAAGGCCGGTAGCGCTGTCGAGGCCGGCGACGGTGTCGGCGGGCGGGGGATCGATAGTCGCGGTGCTCGCGCCGCTGCCAGTGGGGTTGCTGCCAGTCGCGGGCGGTCCGGTTGGGGGTGCCGGCGGCACCGGTCGGCCGGTGGGGGCACCTTGTTCGGGCGAGGGCGCCGGGGTAGTCCTGTCTGCCGGCGGGGACTGCGGAACTTGGAGCGGGGGTTGTTGGCCGGGGACTTCGACGATGGGTGTGCCGTTGCCTTCGCCGGGGCCTGGTCCGGGGTTGCCGGCGATGCCGGGGCCGCTGGTGGAGCCTGGGTTGTTGCCGCCGGTTGTGGGTGGCGGTGTGTTCTGGGTGGGTGGTGGGGTGTAGGTGGGGACGCTGATGCAGGGCCAGCCGGGCCCGTATTGGGCGCGCATCTGGTCACAGAGAGGGTCGGCGTGTGCGGTTGACGAGGCTCCGGTGAGCGCGGCTGTGGCGAGTGCGATGGTTCCGGCGAGCGTGCCTGCCAAGGCGAGAAGTGTTGTGGTGGCCCGTGAGTGGGACCGTCGAGGGCGGCGGGTCCCGGGTTGCCGATGACGTGTGTGGGTCATTGGTTGCCGACGACTTTGGCCAGGATGGCGTCGGCGCCGGTCCAGAACCAGCGTCCGGCGATGGACATGAGGAGGAAGAAACCGAGGAACACCGGGATCTGTCCCCACCGGTCCGACCATTCGGCGAGGTGGGTGAGGTTGGCTGCGGCCAGGACCAGCAGGGCGCACCCGGCGACGAACAGTGCTGCCTGGAGCAGCGGAAAACCACCGCGATCATTCTCGGCGCCGGGGGCATGACTGTCGGCGGAATGGCGTGACGGTGTGCGCGATTCGGCGCCGGTGGTGGTGGGTGTGGTCATGGCGGTGGGTCTCCTGGACGTACCGGGGCTCGGGCTGGCTGAGTGTGGGGTGGCCGGGGTCAGCGGGTGGGCCAGTACTGCACGATGCCGAGGGGACGGTTGGGCAGGGTGCGGTCGAGGTAGACCCCGATCCGTCCGCCGGGACGGGCGGCGGCTTCGGCGACGAGTTGCTGTTTGCTGCCATGGAAGAGGTGGCGGCCGCCTTCGGAGGTGGTGAGGTAGTTGAGGTGCGAGTCTGCTCGCACGGTCACCTTGGTGTGCTCGATGATTCCGGGCTGGTCGAGGAAGTGCACCAGTCCCATGTCCGCGGCCTGGCGGGTTTCGGCGTGGGTCAGCCACAACACCGTGAACCGGTTGTCTTGTTGGATCTCGACGGCGTGCGCGGACCCCGCACCGCCGGCGACACCGGCGCTGGCGGCGGCAATCGCCGCCGCGGCGCACACACCAGCAACCATTCGCTTGGCACTGACACTGTTCATGTTGGGCTCCTTGAGATGTCGTGCGTTCGGCTCGTGCGTGGGCACACGGGGTTTAGAGGTAGTGGGGTTGGCCGTAGACGTTGACGGTGTTGTCGTTGGTGGGGGTGGAGATGGCGACGGTGACGTAGGAGCGCACGGCCACGGGGCCGAGACAGCCGTCGACTTTGACGTGCACACCGTCAACGGTCAGTCCGGCAGAAGGTCCGGCGAGTCTTTTGGTGCCGAACGGGATGTCGGCGATCGTGCCGGGTTTCAATGTGGTGGAGATGTTGCCGCTGGCCTGCGCTCCCACAATGAGGGCGGGTGGCCAGGAAATCGACATCTGGGCCGTCGGGCCCGCGGTCACGCCGAGTGTCAGACCGGAGGTGACGTCGGTGTTGCAGCCGATCTGGAAGCCGGCGTTGACCGTGCCCGCGGATACCGCGACCCGGCCGGCGCCACTGATTCGTCCTTCGCCGCGTAGCGACAGGAAACCTTCACGGGTCCAGGGCGATTGGTTGAGAGGCCTCACGCTGCGCACCTTCTCCTCGGACTTGATCGCCGTGACCCGCCATCCGTCGGCGGTGATCTTCGAGACCTGTTGATCAGGAAAGGTAGTCGGCGCCGCAGCGCCGGCCCCGGTACCGGCGGCTAGACCGACCATCACAGCGGCCGCGACCATTCCCGTGACTGCGCGGCGACGTGCGCTCGGTTGCAGACCATCCCCAACCATCAACATTGATGTACCGACCCTTCGCTATCGTGAACACGAAGAGTCCATCACACGAGTCCGACATTCACTATCGAAAACCGACGGTTGTGAGCGACGCAACAATGCGGTGCTGATCGGTTGTGGCGCAGCGTTGCGCCGGCAAGCAGTCAGAGAGGGGGTGTCGTTGGTGGCGGAGCCCTTGGGCACTGGCCCCAGCCGCGACGAAGAAGATGTTGTGGGGGAGGACTTGTCGTGGGCGGAGCTGATCAACGCGCTGTTCGAGCACACACCCGGACCGGCGCCGGGTGTGCCGCTGACCGGGCGGGAGGTGTGTCGTCGCGCCAATCAGACCCGGGCGGGGCGGTTGAAAGAGCCGATGCTCTCGAGTCTGCGTCGCGGCCGCGCGATCGAACCTGGCTTCACGATCATCGCCGCGGTCGCCGACGGATTCGGGGTCGACATCAAGTTCTTCACCCGCGAGTTCCACCACCAACACCGCGATCAGCCGATGGCACAACGGGCGCAGGCCGCCAACACCGCCTGGCCCCACCTGCTGCAGCTCGCCGCCGACATCAACGACCTAAAGAATCCTCGAGGAGTCATCGCGATGACCGCACCCCATATTGTCGACCCTGCAGGCCTGCTTGGCCAAGCCCTATCTGACGCGTCGCCGGATCTGATGCGCGAGCTGCTGCAGACCATGATCAACGCACTGCTCTCCGCCGATGCCGACGCTGTGTGCGGCGCCGAGTGGAACGCCCGCTCGGCTGAGCGCACCAACCACCGCAATGGCTACCGCCACCGGCCCCTGGATACGCGGGTCGGCACCGTCGACGTCGCCGTCCCGAAGTTGCGCTCGGGCAGCTACTTCCCCGAGTGGCTGCTCGAGCGCCGCAAGCGGGCCGAGTCCGCGCTGATCACCGTCGTAGCCGACTGCTATCTGGCCGGGGTGTCTACCCGCCGGATGGACAAGCTGGTCAAGACCCTGGGTATCGACTCGCTGTCCAAGTCGCAGGTCTCACGCATGGCCCAGGACCTGGACGAGCAGGTCGCGGCGTTCCGGCACCGCCGCCTGGACGAGGCCGGGCCGTTCACCTTCGTCACCGCCGACGCGTTGACGATCAAGGTCCGCGAGAACAAGCAGGTCGTCAAGGCTTCCGTGCTGCTGGCCACCGGCGTCAACGGCGACGGCCACCGCGAGGTACTGGGCATACAGGTCGCCACCAGTGAGACCACGGCCTCGTGGAACACCTTCTTCGCCGACCTGGTTGCCCGCGGCCTGGGCGGGGTGCGGCTGGTGACCTCCGATGCCCACGCCGGGCTGGTCGGGGCGATTGCGGCGAACCTGCCGGGAGCCGCGTGGCAACGCTGCCGCACCCACTACTCGGCGAACCTCATGGCGGTGTGCCCCAAGTCCATGTGGCCGGCCGTGAAGGCGATGCTGCACAGCGTGTACGACCAGCCCAACGACACCGCGGTGCACGAGCAGTTCGACCGGCTCCTCGAGTACACCGAAGGCAGACTGCCCGACGTGGCTGAGCACCTCGGCGACGCCCGCGAGGACCTGCTCGCCTTCACCGTGTTCCCCGACGACGTGTGGCGACAGATCTGGTCCAACAACCCCACCGAGCGGCTCAACCGAGAGATCCGCCGCCGCACCGACGTCGTGGGCATCTTCCCCAACCGAGATGCCATCGTCCGCCTCATCGGCGCCGTCCTTGCCGAGCAGACCGACGAATGGGCCGAAGGACGCCGATACCTCGGACTCGAAGTCCTGGGCCGCTGCCGACTCACCCTGACCACCGACACCGACACCAGCTCGCAGACGGAGGTGACCACTGATGCACTGATGCAACTACCCGCCTGATCACCAACGAAGGATCACAATTCAGTTACACCACTTCTAGGGGCTTGACCGGCGCAGCTACGCAGCCGGAGATGGAAGCCAAGATTTCCGACGCAGTGTTGCCGGGTCAGACACGCAAGATTGACCCTCACCACCTCACAGTCGGGCGGCGTCGACTGCTGGAGGCAGGGGTCATTGAGTCGGTTCGACAGGCCACGCGGGGCGGGCAAGTCATCACCACCTACGTCATGGCCGGTGCATCGAAGAAGGCGCTACGTAGTGCGGGCCGGAAGCGTCTCCTCACCGCCCGATTTCATGGATGGTCAGCTCCCACCACCGAGTGGGGGCCGGCGCCGCTCCCTCAAGCCCTTGAGCGCGTGATCCATGCCTCACTGACTGCGGCCGCGCCTCACGGCTATCGTCTGCTCAACCCTGGGGGTGTCGGTGAAGTCGGGCGTCTCTTCGGACAGCAGATCGCTGGCGGCGCGGTCGACAACGCCGCCTTTTACATGCCGGTTGTTGATGGGCTAGCGAAACCCGCAGTCGCAGTCATCATTGAAGCAAAGAACGTTCGACAGTGGATATACCCGCAGACGCAAGAGCTTTACCAGCTGATGGATAAGTGTGCCCGCTTGAAGATTGCGCACCCTGGCGAACAGATCTTGCCGGTGCTCGTGTGTCGCCGACAGCACTACCGCACCGCACAGATGGCAAAGCAAATGGGGTTTCACGTCATTGGGACATGGCGCCAGTATGTGCGGCCGGCTGTCGCCGGCACGCCTGAAGACCGTGAGAAATTCGATCAGGTCGACACGGAGCTGAAGTTCAACCTGGCTCTTCATGACGCCGAGGTTGAGGAGATGGTCAATCACTTCGTAAAGGTCATCCCGAAGAGAATTGCGAACGGTGCGACCGATCGCTGGGGGGCCGTTGTGGCTGAAGACGGGGTGCCGGATCTCCTGCGGACCCTCCGGGATGATGAGGTCACGGGCGCGGACCGCCACGAAGCTCTCCAAGAACTCGCCGAACGGGTCGGATCAGTTAGCGGTGAGCACGCTGAATGGGGTCCGCTTGTGGACACTGACGAGGTCGGGGATCTCACCTCGGGTTAGTAGAAAGTTCAGGCGCGCACGGTCGGGTTTCTGATACTGCTGCGGGGTCGACCGTCGTGGCACCGGGTCGATCATTAACCTGTCTGTTGCATATCCGCCATGCGTGCTGAATCGTCAAGCGGTGGGACCCCACTGTGCGTAGGATCGCCGGATGGCATTGGGGAACCTTGGAAACGAGGGTCAGGCCCGCGCACGGGGACGCCGCAGCGCGAACCTGATCAAGGTTGGCGCCGGGATATTTGAAGGCTCCGCAGCGATCATGGCTTTTACCAAGATCATACCGCTGGAGGTGGTTGTACCTGGTGTCATCACGATCGCCCTAGGGACGTGGGTCTTTCTCGCCGAGCGGCGAGCGAGAGCAAATGCGCAGCAGTTGAGAAGGGTTGACGAGCAATACGGCCGACTGTATTCCCTATTTGAAACAAGTTGGGAATATTCGGCCAGCGCAACCGATCCATGTTTCTGGGATGGCAAAAACTATGCCATACGAGAGTTTGTTGCTCAGCGCCCAACCCGATTCCTCGAATGGAGCATCGTACGTCGCAGCGATGCAGATGGAGACTTCGGCGGCGCAGCGGTGCTGTCATTTTCTGGTACGCGCAGCGGCGCTGGAACCTGTAGGGCACTACCGTTTCATTATAATTCTACTGCGAAGCTCGCGTTTCGGGTCGAGTTTGATCCGCCGCTTACCTATGCGGAAAGAGCCAGAGTGGAGTTCTGCGTACTAGTTCCTAACTATAAGCCGGCATCACTTACGGGACTACAGGCTAAGGCTGCTCCAACGTTCCCGACGCCAGGTCATGCCGAGTATTCTAAAACGGATGTTTCTTACCCGATAGAGCGATTCGTCAAACGGGTATCAATCCCAAAATCTTTAGGTTCTAGCCAGCATGGCCTTCAAGTGTACAGGGGATACTTCTCGGAAGATCGCGAAGTTGAGGAATTGCAAAGAAACGGAAATTACACTCTCGCTAGCGCCATCGTGAATGGGCAGGATTCCTGGGTCATGACTATCGACCGAGCTGACCCCCTTATTAAGGCCACCTACCGTATTCACTGGAGCTTGCCGTAGAAACAAAGGCTGCTGTTCGCAGACTAATCACGCGACCCTAGGTCAGGGGTGGCCAGCCAACTTGATGTATCGGATGCAGTATGTAGCGGGTTACTGGTGATGCTGAATATTCGATACCCGAACTTTCTTCAGCCCTTGTGTAGGGTTTCCCATGTTCGTTCTGGTATCGGCAAGTTTTCGTTGGTGCCGGGTTAGTGCGCCTATTTTTCGAGTCCGGTGACGTCGTTGTCGAGTGAGGCGGTGATGTCGGCGACTCCGACTCCGTGGCAGCTACATCAGCAACAGCAACAGCAGGAAGATTCTGGCGCGGGACGAGGCGGCGTCCGTCTTGCTCCGTAGAATTGACGCGAACGCGTACTGTCGTAGCGTGGTCCACGACGTCCGGTACCGACCAGGGGATTCAGCGCAGAACCTGATCTTGCGCAGCGCCCTATGGGATGCCTGGAATTTCCGTTGTTGCTGGTGCAGCCATCCGCGCGACCTCCTCGACGTGGATATCGACCACTTGATTCCCCAGAGCTATTCCGGTGCCCGGCTGGAGGCCACTCTCAACCAGAATCTCACCGACGAGCTCCGCGTCCTCCCGTTCGACATACACGCACCACACAACCTTGGGCCCAGCTGCCGCCGTTGCAACGTCGAGAAAGCGAACCGCGATTTCGCGACCGCCCCCCGCTTCGTCGCACTGCTGGCCAAGGCTCGGCGACTTGAACCCACCGTCATACGCACGGTCGAAAGGTTCCGCAGCGGCAACGCTTTTACCGAGGCAGTAGCGACCGTCACCGGGGTTGACCCAACCGACGCCGAGGTCATGGAAACTCTCGCTGAACTTGGTCCCGCGCTGATCAACAGGCTGCGTTACATCGCCCCACGCATTCTCGAAGGCCCGTCGAACTACGACTACGTCGATCCCGACGGAGACGCCACCGACGAATACGTTGTGACTGTCACCCTCGACGAAACGTCACGAAGGGCCAGAGTCCTGCTAGAAGACGCATACGGCTGCGGTTTCGACTCCGCGCTCGTTAAAGTGGTGCGCGCGGTGATCCAGGAAGTCTTGCGGCAGCTGGGTCGAGCGATTGCGCACGAGCTGGAGAAGCGCGGGTACGACCCTGACGTGGCGCCGGTGGATGCCCGAATCGAACTCGCGGTTAATGGCCTCACCGTCGACCCAGACGGACCACAATTCGAGCTGCACGGGACCTACCAAGCCGAGGGCGCCGCCGAGGCCGCGATACAGAACTACCAGAATGATTCGGGGACGTCCTGGACCCAACGAGACGCAGACGATCAGGGCCACTTCACGGCGGGCTTCTTCCCCGAAGTTGCCCCCGACGTTGCAGTCGATTACATCGACCTCAGGAACTGATTCATCCGATGCAATACACAGCGGTTTACTGGTAACACTGCATATTCGATCGCTACATTTACCGGGGCCGTTTTCAGTAGCCGACTACCCCGACTGGTTACGC
>NZ_JAUZVK010000035.1:0-24441 GCF_031844505.1 Gordonia sp. AC31 | reverse complement strand
CATCGACGGCGCCTGTCTGCTCGGCGGTGGCCGCAGGTGGGTGGATCGGAGCTGAGGTGGTCATGGGGGGTTCCTCGTTGGGTGAATGCCTCGGCGCAATGCCCCGGGTGGCGCTGGTCAGCGAGTTAGTGTCCGGCGTGCGGATCGGCCGAGGGGGCCGTGGAGTCAGGTGTCGGGGCCGGGGCGCCGGTGGGGGCATCGAGAACGAAGGTGGCGGTGTGCACAGCGCCGTCGACCTGGAAGTCGAGGTAGAGCAGATAGCGGCCCGGGGTGGGGGCGGTGGTGGCGAAGCGGACCTGTGGTCCCGCGAGTTGACCGGCGGTCGGTGCCGCGCCCTCAGGGTGAACATGCAGGTAGGCCAGGTCGCCCTGACGCAGAGCCACCAAGTGACCGAAAGCGCCCAGATACGGCTGCAAGGTAGTGACCGGTTGTCCTGCTCGCCGCACGGTGACGGTCAATTCGGACTCGGCTCCCGCGCGCAGATGACCGGCCAGCTCGATGTCGAACCCGTCGACGGATGACTGTCGTGATTCGGCGGCGGCTGGGGCCGGCTGGTAGTCACCGCTGACTTCGACGGTGCTGGTCAGGGTGAGGGGTTGACCGGTGGCGGCGGGCACGAAGTCGGCATAGATCCGGTAGCTGCCTCCCGTCGCCCACTGCCAGGGCAGCGACCAGCGCCCTTCGGGCGAGAGAGTGGGGTGCACGTGTCGAAAGTAGGCGCCATCCGCGCGGACGACGATCAGGTGCAGCTGCTTGTCGTGCTCGGTGGCGAAGTCGGTGACCGCGGCCCCGGCGGCGTCGAGGATCTCAAAGCTCAGCGGTGCTTGCATCCCGGGCGCATGGGGTGCCACCACATTTCCCAGGATGAAGCCGCCTGCTGCCAGCGAAACCCCGCGAACCTGATCGGCACCGGGGGACGCAGATGATGACGGTTGGGCAGTGTGGCCGACATGGGTGGACTCGGCCGACGACGGTCGTGGCCGATCGGGTGCGACACCCGCGGCGATGGCATAGGCCGCGGCGAAAACTATCAGCAGAGCCGCAGCGAAGACGCCGAGCTTGGTTGGAACATTCATCGCTGGATTCCTGTCATCGGTGGTGGCGACACACACGCCGCCCGGAGAAGGGCTGAAGTCGCCAGTGGGCAGACACTTCAGCCCCTCATCGGCTACTGCGCCAGGTGGTAGCCGGCCTCTTCGACCGCGACGCGGATCGCGTCGGGCTCGATCGGGGCCGAGCTGGAGATGGTGACTTGCCCGCTGGCCACGTCGACCTCGACGTCGGTCACGCCGGCCAGTGCTCCGACTTCTTCACGCACCGACGACGCGCAGTGCCCACACGTCATTCCGGAGACGATCACTGTCGATGTGCTCATGAGATGTGCCCTTTCGGTACAGCAGTTGTCAACTTCAGAAGACGGCTGCACTCGTTGCAGGCGTTTCGAGGGTGAGTGCACGTGTCTTCTGACATTCTGATGTCAGAAGTGCGGTGCACGGTCGCACGCTCGGCTCTCGGTGACAGGGAGGCTTGTGATGGACCCCGACAAGCTCGACGTCGTGGAGACCGGTGTGCTGACAGCGTCGGGGGAGCGGTGGTCTCAGGCTGAGGCCCGTTTCGCTGTCCTGGCTCCCTTGCTGGAGATGCATCCGGTGCGTTCGGAAGCGGTCGACGATGCCGCGCAACGGTTGGGATTGTCCAGGCGGCAGGTCTACACGTTGGTCGGCAGGCTCAGGAACGGGACGGGGACAGTCACCGATCTTCTGACGAAGGTCTCGTCGGGAGGGCGTGGCCGCAGCCGAGTGACGGCTGAGGTCGAGGAAGTGATCGGCGATCATCTTACCCGCTATTTTCTTCACCGCCAGAAGCTGAGTGTCGCTGCGCTGCACCGACGTATAGCACTGGCGTGCCACCGCGCGGGTCTGCCAGTGCCGGCCAGAAATACCGTCACCGCGCGTATCGCCGCGCTCCATCCGGCATCGGTGGCCAGGTCACGTGGAGGACCCGATGCCGCCCGCCCACGTCAGTCCGCCGGCGACAGTCCACCGACGGTTTCCGGGATTCTCGATCAGGTCCAGATCGACCACACCGTCGTTGATCTGATGGTCGTTGACGAGTACGAGCGGCAACCGATCGGCCGCCCCTACCTGACGATCGCCATTGATGTCTTCAGCCGTTCCGTACTCGGGTTCGTCGTCACTCTGGAGCCGCCGTCGTCGATATCGGTCGGGTTGTGCCTGGAACGCGTCTGCTGCGAGAAGCAGACATGGCTGGAGGCGTGCAAGCTCGCGGAGCAGGTGCAGTGGCCGATGGCAGGGAAGCCGAAACAGTTGTATCTCGACAACGCCTCCGAGTTCAAAAGCGAAGCGCTGCGCCGCGGATGCGCCCAGCACGCCATCACACTCGAATACCGTCCTCCGGGCCGACCGCACTACGGCGGGATCGTCGAACGCATCATCGGAACGGCGATGACGGCGGTGCACGAGCTGCCTGGGACCACCTTCTCGAACCCAGCGGACCGAGGAAGTTACGACTCGGACAAGCACGCGGCGTTGACATTGCGTGAGTTGGAGCGCTGGCTGGTCCTGGCCATAGCCGCGTATCACGTGAGCGTTCACACAGGGATCGGGAACACTCCGGCCGCCGTGTGGGCCGGCGAGGTCGCCGCAGTTGGTCACGCCCCTCGTGTGGTGCTCGGCGAAACCGCGTTCCTGGTGGACTTTCTTCCCGTCATCCGGCGACGTCTGACGCGCACGGGCTTCGTTCTCGATCACGTGCACTACTTCTCGAACGCGCTCAAACCGTGGGTTGCGCGGCGAGAGGACCTGGGGCGGTTCGTGATA
This sequence comes from Gordonia sp. AC31, assembly GCF_031844505.1. Taxonomy (NCBI): domain Bacteria; kingdom Bacillati; phylum Actinomycetota; class Actinomycetes; order Mycobacteriales; family Gordoniaceae; genus Gordonia; species Gordonia sp. AC31. The sequence continues at coordinate 21,601 of NZ_JAUZVK010000035.1, read as the reverse complement.
CGACGTGACCCACGCGATTTGAGCAGAATCTGGGTCCTCGAACCAGACGGTGCCGGCTATGTCGAGGTGCCGTACCGGACGATGTCACATCCCGCGGTGACACTGTGGGAGCACAGAGCTGCTATCGCCCGTCTCCGCGAACAAGGTCGGTCGAACGTCGATGAGAGCGCACTGTTTTCGATGATCGAGCAGATGCGCGAGGTCACCGACCGCTCGCAGAAAGCCACCCGCAAAGCCCGGCGCAACCGTGCCCGCCGCACGCATCTCACCGGCGACGCCGCGTGTGCACCGATCCCGGCGATCCACCCGCCGGTGGAGCCTCGAGCGGACGGCGGCACCGCAACGCCTGTCTTCAGCGACATCGAGGAATGGTGAGGCGATGACCGCATCGACAGGAAGCAGCGACGAACCCACCGAGTCGTCCATCGAGGATGTGGGGCACCTGCGGGAGTCGGTTCGACCGCTCACCGCACTCGACGACGCGGAGCGGATCCATCGAACCGGCCGGATCGACGAGGCGACGTGATCGGCGAGGAGCAACGTTCCACCTGGACGCAGCACTCGCGACATTTCCGCGAGCGCGATGTCCGTGGAGGGGATGGCGCAGAGCGAGAACGTGCACACCACGGTGTCGAAAGATGCATCGGGAAAATCCAGAGCGTGAGCGTCCCCGAGAGCTAGGCGAGCGTCGGGTCTGACGCCGGCGGCCCGAGTATGCGCCTGCGCGAGCATGTCCGGGCTCAGCTCGATTCCGGTCAACGACGTCCCTGCCGGGTAGTGCTCGAGATTGAGTCCAGTTCCCACTGCGACCTCGAGAACCTTGCCTCGGGCGCGACTGCAGATCCAGGACCTGGTGTCGCGGAAGAGGACTCGGTCGAGAAAGGTCATGTGTTTGTCGTAACCGGCCGCTTGCTTGTCCCAGAATCGCTGCCACCGGGCGAGACGGTGCGTTGGATCGACGACCATCGCTCAGTGCTCTCGGCCGGGAGCGATGGGTGCCGCGGCGGTGCGTGAGGCCCCGGGCTCGGGGTGCGCCGCGAGATAACGCTTCTTGACCAGTTCCGATTCCTGCGCTTTGCGGGAGTTCGTCAGATCGCGCGGCAGCATGTGCCGTACGAGGCGGCGTTGCCGATTCTCTTCCATGTACGAGGCGGTGAAGAACACCGAGAGCAGGACCGCGAGAAGCACCATGGAACCACGCAGCCACAGCTCACCCGGAAAGAACATGAACACGGCGTAGATGGGAAGAAACGGAACCTGGCCGCGAATCAGGTGCCGAACGACGGCGTGATCACCCGTCAGATCGTTGGCCACCCAGTCCGTCATGGTCGAGGGAAGAGTGCGGCCGAAGGCGTAGCTGACCCACTGCCACGGCGTAGGGCGGGTCCTGTCGCGGTTCACCGGGTCGGCGTCATTGTGCTCTGGCGCATCCCCAGCCGCCGCATTGCCAAGCTGGCCGGGCACCATCCGACTGCCGAGTACAGCAGCAGATTCCCGCCGACGAATGCTGTCAGGGCATGCCAGCGGCGGTCGTGAAGGGAACCGGCGGCGAGGCTGGCGAGGATCATGGTGCCCGCCAGCGCGGGGACTGCGCGTTCGATACTCGGTCCGCCGGGGCCGGTGAGAGTGTCGGTGCATGACATGCGGTAGAGCCTCGCTTCTCTGCGTGTGGTGCGGTCGTTCGTGCATACCCTAGGGGGTAGAAGGAATGGTATCACCATACCCCTGGGGGTACTGTGTTACGGTTTCTCCATCATCCCGACCAGTAAGGACATGATGTGAGTTCTACGGACGTTCGAACCGACGAGAGTTCTGCAGACAGCTCGCCGCCAGGGATCACCGGGGGGCCGTTGGCGCGCTTCGGTGCGCGCATGGCAGGCAATTTCAAGTGGGTGGTGACCGCGTGGCTCGTGGTGATCATCGGATTGGGAGCGTTTGCCCCGTCGGTGTTCGGCTCTCTCGCCGGTGCCGGTTGGCAGGCCAATGGATCGGAGTCGGTCCAGGTTCGCGAACTCGCACAGGAGCACTTCGGCGGGAACTCTTCTGCCGCGATACAGGTTGTGGTGCACTCGGACACCGAGCAGGTGACGGATCCCGCTGTTGCGGCTGTCATTTCCGAGGTCACCGACATTCTGGCCGCTGACTCGCGGATTTCCGAGGTGATCCCCCCGCAACCGGGGATGTCGATCAGCCCCGACGGGCACACCGGAATCCTCATCGGTGGAGCGAACGGGACGACCGACGAGATGGTGAAGGCCGTCGACGATCTCAAGGGTGACTTGACCGCAGCCTCCACGGACTCGATCGAGGTCTACCCGACCGGAGCATCGGCGCTGTGGAGTGACTTCAACAAGGCCAACCACGACGCGATGATCAAGGCCGAAATCATCTCCTGGCCGGTCACATTGGCGATCATGGTGCTTGCGTTCGGATCGCTCGTCGCGGCAGGTCTGCCCCTGCTGTTGACGCTGGCCGGTCTGGTGGCATCTGCGGGTGGCTTGGTTCTGCTGAACGAAATCACGCCGATCTCGGTGTGGGCCATGAACTTTGCGATGATGTTCGCGCTGGCGCTCGGTATCGACTACGCGCTCTTCCTCGTCGTTCGATTCCGGGATGCGCTCCGTAAGACCATCGACGCCGGACGGATCGACCCGCAGCGTGCAGTGGCAGAAACGATGGACACGGCAGGCAAAGCAGTCCTGCTGTCCGGTCTGACCGTGCTGATCAGCTTGTCTGCCGTGCTTCTGGTACCGGCACCTGCTGTGCGCACGATGGCGGTGGGCATCATGCTCGCGGTGGTGTTCGTCCTCGCGGCCACCCTCACACTGCTCCCCGCAGTTCTGGGCAAACTCGGAGCCAAGGTCAATGCCGGGTCCCTCCCGTACGCGAAGCGACAGGTGCACCGTTCGCCGAAATTCGCGTCCTGGGGTCAGCTGCTGCACAAGCATCCGTGGCCGTTCGCCATCGGCTCGCTGTTGATTCTGGTGGCGCTGTCGATTCCGGCACTGGGCCTGAAGGTCGCCATGCCGTCCATTTCGGTTGTGCCCGAGGACGCTCCGGTCCGGCAGGGCTACGAACTGGTGCAGGCGCAGATGGGTGAAGGTGCACCAGGAATGCTGCAGATCATCGCCCCCACATCGGAGGCGGAGCAGACCGCACAGATCGCAGCGAGCGTCGACGGCGTATCGATGGTGACGCCGCCCATGCCCGCCATGGACGGATCCGACTTCGTCATGCTGCAGGCCATCCCGAACGTGGACCCGTCGGACCCCGCACTCGAGACCACACTCGACGCGTTGCGTGCCGAGCTGCCCGAGGGAGCGATCGTCGGCGGTGCACCCGCGGAGAACCTGGACCTGCAGACCGCGTTGAACGAGTATCTGCCGATCGTGGTGTCGGTGATCCTCGTACTCGGATTCCTGCTGCTGCTGATCGCACTGCAGGCACCGCTGATCGCCCTGCTGGGGACCGTGGTCAGCCTGCTGTCCACCGGAGCGGCCTTCGGTGTGGCGAAGCTGATCTTCCAGGACGGTCACGGCTCGTCGCTACTCGGATTCACCCCGCAAGGATTCCTGAACGGCTGGGGACCGGTGTTCTTCTTCGCGATGATCTTCGCAATCGCGATGGACTACACGGTGTTTCTGCTGTCGAGCGTCAAGGAACACTACGAGAACACCGGTGATCCGCACGGTTCTCAGGTCGACGGAATGGCGCATTCGGGTCGGGTTATCTTCGCGGCTGCCGCGGTGATGATCGCGGTGTTCTTCTCGTTCGCGCTCGCCGAACCACTGCCACCCAAGGAGATGGGAATCATCCTCGGCGTCGCCGTACTGCTGGACGCGATACTCATCCGCCTGGTTCTGCTGCCGGTGTTGTTGCGGTTGACCGGCCACGCCGCATGGTGGTCACCCACGTGGTTACGAGCAGTACTACCCAAGATCGGCTTCTCGCACAGCTGAGTGTCAGCAATCTCGAGCAACACAGTGGTGGCCGATACCGTCCGGTGTCGGCCACCACGACCACTCTTACCCCTAGGGGTAAACTGGAGTTTCATCGAACGAAGGACTGAACGACATGACCGGTGACACCGAAAGCATCGCATTGGTATTGAACCGTCTGCGGCGTGCGCAGGGTCAGCTTGCAGGAGTGATTGCCATGATCGAGAGCGGTCGGGACTGCAAGGATGTCGTCACCCAGCTGGCCGCGGTATCGAAGGCTCTCGATCGGGCGGGCTTCAAGATCGTGGCCACCGGACTCCGTGAGTGCATCACGGGCGCGGAGACGGGCGAGAAGATGACCGAGGCCGAGCTCGAGAAGCTGTTTCTCGCCCTCGCCTGACAACGGTCCGATCACCCCCGCATCGATGCACGGGGGTGATCGGAGCGAGGCAGGGTATTCGGTTCGAGGTGGGGTGATCGGGCCCGCGACGTGTCAGCTCCTGCGCGCTGGACCGGGCTGCTCGTCCGGGCGGGTGAACACCACACGTGCCCAGAGAACAGTGGAGAGCAACGCGGCCACCGCACCCAGATACAGTCCGATCGATGGACCTGCCACCGTCGCGGTCGGTGCCAGTGACTGACGCGCCCAGATCGCAAGCACACCGAACACCGTGGTGACACCGTTGCCCGCCAAAGCCAGAGCAGCCCACCGAAACCGCCGAACCAGTCGCGCGATCGAGGCCGCTACGACGGTGAACGTGAGAGTGAATGCGGTGAACAGCGTCGCCAACACGCCCGCTGACTCCGCGTCGGCGCTTTCGGTGCGCAGAAGAACGTCGTACCCGTGTGCGCCGCCGGTGTGCGGAAGCGCCATTCCGAGCACGGCCGCCGACACCAGAACGAACAGATACGGGGTGAGCCGGGTGATCACCACCTCCGGTATCACGCGTCGTTCGATGGCCTCGAACACCGACCGGTAGTGGCTCAGGTCGCCCTCGCGGTCGTAACTGTGCGGCGGTCGACCGTTCACGCTCGGCCGGTGAGAATGGCATTCCAATACAACGCCGGCAGTCCGCGTCTCTTGAGGAACCACATGTCGCGGCGTTCGCGGGTGGTGTCGATCAGCGGTATCGAGGGAGCCGGCTGCATCGTGTAGTCGAACTCGGCCAGAAGCATCGTCTTGCGAGAGGTGGTCAAGGGGCAGGAGGCGTACCCGCCGTACTGTGCGGTCAGTGGACGGCCGGCGATGCTCGCCTGCAGGTTCTCGGCAACCACGGGTGCTTGCTTGCGGATGGCGGCACCGGTCTTGGAGTTCGGTGACGATCCGGCGTCACCGAGGGCGAAGATGTTGTCGAACCTGTTGTGTCGCAGTGTGTTCTTGTCGATCTGGACGTATCCGGCTGGATTCTCGGGGTCCGCTATGGGGCTGGCCTTGATCCAGTCCGGTGCGGATTGGCGCGGTACGACGTGGAGCAGGTCGTAGGGTAGCTCGTCGGTGGTACCTGCGCTGTTATCAGTGATCGTCACCGATCGGCCGTCCGGGTCGACGGCGGTGACTTCGCTGTTCTTGCGCACCTCGATGCCGTAGCGCGCCACGACTCGTTCGAGCTCCTCGGCGAACACCGGTACCCCGAACATTCCGGGTGTGGGCAGGACGAGGACAACTCGGATGGCGTCGAGCACGCCCTGCTCTCGCCAGTAGTCGGCCGCGAGGTACGCGATCTTCTGCGGGGCACCCGCGCATTTGATGGGGCCGGACGGCATCGTGAACACTGCGGTGCCCGACCGCATCTTCTGAATCATCTGCCACGTCTTGGGCGCGAGATCGTAGCGGTAGTTGCTCGAGACCTGCGGGGTGTCGATCGATTCGGCCATGCCGGGCACCGAATCCCAGTCGAGCTGGATGCCGGGGCACACCACCAGGTGGTCGTAATGGATCGTAGTTCCCGAGGAGGTGCTGACCGTCTGGGCATCCGGGTCGACCCCCTCGGCGCGATCCTTGATCCAGCCGACGCCCTGGGGCATCACCGACGCCTCGCTACGCGCACTTTCCGCGGCCGGGGCGCGGCCTCCACCGACGAGCGTCCACAAAGGTTGGTAATAGTGGGTCTCTGCCGGCTCGATGATGCCGATGTCGGTCATTCCTGCTCGCCGCAGACGTGCCGCGAGCGAAATACCGGCGTTGCCTCCGCCGATGATCGCGACTTTGTGGTCGATGGTGTGCGCGGACATGTGGTCCTCCTGTTCGAGACACGAGCTCGGTGAGCTGTCTCGATTTCGGTTGGTGCCGGGGTGGTTCAGCTCGACGTCGGTGTGGCGCGAGCTGAGTGGTCACGACATTGGTGGTCACTGAGGCCAGGTGCACTGCATCCACAGCAGTCGTGCTGGAAGGTCATTCCGGCGTTCGAGCAGGTGGTGCAAGGACACGTGCCGAGGTGTACGTTGCCCTCTCCTTGATTGATCGTCCGGATGTACGTACATTATGGATGAGGCTAGTCGCCGATTCCGGCAAACGCCACACTCGGGACGAATGAAGTTTCCTCGTCCATCCCGAGTCGGCGAGTGCCGGACGACTGAGGAGGACGTGATGGTCGGCAACCGCTGCGGTGCCGCTGTGAGTCGTCGCGCCTCGCTGGATCGGCCGGTTCCCACGCCCCTGGGTGTTCGTTGGTATGCCGACCCAATCCACCTCCACCCCGTGAGATCGGGAGCGTGCGCCTCGCCGCACAGGACCTCTTGAAAATACCCCACGGGGTACCATGAATCTTGACACCTGTACGAACGCCGCCACGATCGACAAGGAGATTTCGATGCTTCTCGAACGCATCTACGACGAAGACCTCGCCCAAGCCGGATACTTCATCGGCTGTCAGGCCAAGGGGGAGGCAGTGGTGGTCGACGCCCGCCGCGACATCGGTGTGTATCTGGACCTGGCCGCTCGGCATGGCATGACCATCACCGCCGTGACCGAGACCCACATCCATGCCGACTACCTGTCCGGCACTCGCGAGCTAGCCGAGGCCACCGGGGCGGTCACCTACGTCTCAGGAGAGGGCGGCGACGACTGGCAGTACGGCTTCGAGGCCGAACGCCTCCACGATGGTGACACGCTGGCTCTGGGTAACATCACCGTGCAAGCCGTTCACACGCCCGGTCATACCCCGGAGCACCTCTCGTTCCTGGTGACCGACGGTGCCTTCGCCGATGCTCCGGGATACATGTTGACGGGCGACTTCGTCTTTGCCGGCGATCTCGGCCGACCGGACCTACTCGACGAAGCTGCAGACGGTGTCGACACCCGGTTCGAGGGTGCCAAACAGATCTTCCGCAGCCTGAAGCGATCGTTTGTCACGCAGCCGGACCATATCCAGGTCTTTCCGGGTCACGGTTCGGGCAGTGCCTGCGGAAAAGCTCTCGGCGCGCTCCCGTCGACCAGCGTCGGCTACGAACGCCGTTTCGCTTGGTGGGCCGGGTATGTCGAGCGCGACGACGAGCAGGGCTTCGTCGATGAGATGCTCGACGGCCAACCGGATGCACACGCCTATTTCGGCCGGATGAAGCGTCAGAACAAGCAGGGCCCGGTCGTTCTCGGGCCACTCTCTCCGCTGCACGAGTACGACTCCGCAGACTTGGCACGCGCTCTCGACTCCGACGAGGTCGTCCTCCTCGACACCCGCGGCCACGATGAGGTGCACGGCGGCGCTGTCCCCGGAGCGCTCAACATCCCCGGCATCGGCAAGGCAGCCTCGTTCGGTGCCTGGGTCTACGACCCCGAGCGAGAGGACACTCCACTGGTGGTGCTCGCCGAGGACCGCACTGTCGCCGACGAGCTCCGTGATCACCTGCTGCGGGTCGGCATCGATACGGTGACCGGGTACGTCACAAGTCTACGAGGACTCCCCATGACGACACCCGAGACAATCGGTGCGGACGAGCTGGATTCGTTCGACTCGGCAATGGTGCTGGACGTGCGCAACAAAACCGAACACGCCGACGGCCACATACCTGGCTCCGAACAGCTCAGCGGCGGCCGATTGCTGTGGAACCTCGACGGACTGCCCACGGGCGGACCGATCGTGACCTATTGCCAGAGTGGCGTCCGTAACGCGGTCGCAGCCAGCGCCCTGCGCCGCGCCGGCTACCGAGTTGTCGAACTCGAGGGCAGTTACGCCGCCTGGGCCGAGCGCAAGCTCGAAACAGTCTGATCGAACACGCCCGAATCGGGGGCGGTCGTGCTGTCCGCCGCCGGTTCGGTCCTGTGCTCGCCCTGTCGGCTCGTTGCCACCTGCGGTAGAGCAGACCCCGGGGCGACACTCCCGATCCGGTACCCGACTGGGAAGCGAGGTGATGCCGCGTCGCTGCGCCGACGGATTCGCCAGGTTCGGCGCGATCTCCACCAGGAGCTCGTTCGTGCTCGGCGAGAACTTTTCTCGATGCGAGGGTCGTCTCGTTGCGTGTCGACGACGCCGACGGATGGTCCGTCGGGGGACGGGGGAGCTGCGGTCCCCGAGATCCTCGGTCGACATCGCTTCGACGCGTAGGGAGCATCACCGCCGTCCGTACGGATGTACGTACATTTGTTGTACAGTGGCCCCGAGGGTCAGCAGCAGGCGGCTCGAATTCGGATTCCGACACAGATCGACAGGAGGGCCTCTGATGGTTGAACCAGATCGCAGTGCCGCGCTCGACCGCTCCAGTGCGATGCCGCTGTGGGCGCAACTGCATGCCGATCTGGTCCGCCGAATCGGTGACGACGAATTCGCCGGCTCCGAGTTCCCGGGCGAGCATGCGTTGACGACGAGCTACGGCGTCAGCCGTCACACCACCCGCGAGGCCCTGCGGCACCTGCGGAACGAAGGAATCCTGATTGCAGAGCGTGGCCGGCCTTCTCGGTTGGCGGCTCCGCCGGTGATCGAGCAGCCACTCGGTGCGCTCTACAGTCTCTTCGCTGCTGTGGAAGCCACGGGTGTTGCTCAGCACAGCGTGGTGCGTGCACTCGAACTGCGGACCGACCCCGCGGTGGCCGCTACCTTGCAGGTCGGTCCCAAGGCTCCGCTGCTCTACCTGGAGCGCATCCGTATGGCAGGGACCATGCCGTTGGCGCTCGACTATGCCTGGTTGCCGGGGGATCTGGCACGCGACCTCCTGGATGCGGACTTCACTCACACGGCTCTGTACATCGAGCTCGAGAAACGCTGCGGCATCCGCCTGACCGGTGGCCGCGAGGACGTCACTGCCGTCGTCCCGGATCCGGAGGATGCGGCAGCACTCGAACTCGATTCGAAGACCGCCGCGCTGTCGATCCGCCGCTTGGGCTGCATGAATTCCCGGCCGGTGGAGTTGCGGCACACAGTGATTCGAGGAGATCGGTTCACCGTCTCGGCCACGTTCTCACCGAGCGAGGGCTATCGCTTCGTGCCGGCCACGCCGCTGCACGCCCTGTAAGCACCCACTGATCCAAGGAGCGTTGTTCATGACTGAAGCACCACCGGAAGCCGATCCGGCCGCCGCACACGCACTGATCGCCGAATCAGGAGCCATCCTGATCGATGTCCGCGAGGACGACGAATGGGCAGCCGGCCACGCCCCGGACGCCGTCCATGTACGCCTCGGCGATCTCGATCCTGCTGCCTACCCTCCTGATCAGAAATTGGTCGTGGTGTGCCGCTCGGGCGCTCGGTCGAGCAAAGCTGTCGCGGCCCTCACTGATGCCGGTCGCACAGCGCACAATCTGTCGGGCGGAATGAAAGCGTGGCACGAAGACGGCCGCCCTGTGGTCCGCGATGACGGCACCCCCGGCGCAGTGATCTGACATGATCGCCACCCTCGCGATCGCAGTCGCCGCAGGGATTCTCATCGGGCTCTCCCTCGGCGCACTCGGTGGTGGGGGATCGATACTGACTGTTCCTGCCCTGGTGTATCTCCTGGCGGTCGAACCGCAATCGGCAACGAGCGCCTCGCTGATCATCGTCGGAATCACCTCGATCATCGCGGCCGTCAGCCATGCGCGAGCACTGCACGTTCGGTGGCGGGCAGCGGCAGTGTTCGGAATCCTGGGCTCGGTCACCGCCTTCGGTGGATCGATCCTCAACCGATCGGTCGACCCGCAGATCTTGCTGCTCGCGTTCGCGGCACTGATGATCGTCGCCGCCGGCGCGATGCTGCGCCGCACCAGGCGCGGACACGATACGGACCTGCCGACACCGAACCCGGCCGAGACCCCGGGAACACGCCCGAGCGCCGTCGCGGTCGCCACCAAGCCCGCAAAAGTGAAGATCACCGCGTCGCAGGTAGTCAAGCTGGTCGCCTCCGCGCTCGTCGTCGGCTTCCTCACGGGTTTTCTGGGAGTGGGTGGCGGCTTCCTCATCGTCCCCGCTCTGGTTCTGGCACTGGGCTACTCGATGCCCGTCGCGGTCGGAACGTCACTGGTGATCATCTCCATCACCAGCGCGGGGGCCTTCATCGAACGCCTCGGCACGGGTGCCGCCATCCCGTGGGAGATTGTCGTACCGTTCACCCTCGCGGCAATTGCAGGCTCGTTCGCAGGAAAAGTCATCAGCGACAAAGTCACTGCCACCACACTCACCCGTAGCTTCGCCGCCCTGTTGCTCGCCGTGGCCGTCTACGTCACCGTCCAGGCCTCCATGGCCCTGTAACGCACATCGTTGTGCATCACAGCCTATTTCTGCGCACGCAAATGCGGCGCATCGCACACCTGGATCGAGGAGATCGTCGATGACCGCACTGATTCCCCGCCCTGAGGCGGCCAGGCCGTATCCGATGCGTCACGAGCCGAAGGGCTCGACGCTGTTCCAGCTGGTGACCACCACCGATCACAAGACGATCGGCAAGATGTATCTGGTCACCTCGTTCGGGCTCTTCCTCATCGGCGGGTTGATGGCGCTGCTCATGCGCACCGAACTCGCCGTACCGGGGTTGCAGTTCCTGTCCAACGAACAGTACAACCAGCTCTTCACCATGCACGGCACGATCATGCTGCTGCTCTACGCCGTCCCTGTCGCATACGGATTCGCCAATTACATTCTGCCGCTGCAGATCGGGGCACCCGACGTCGCGTTCCCGCGACTCAACGCGTTCGCGTACTGGCTGTATGTCTTCGGATCGCTGATCGTGCTCGCCGGGTTCATCACCCCGGGAGGTGCCGCGGACTTCGGGTGGACCGCCTATACGCCGCTGACGAGCGCACTGCATTCCCCCGGTGTCGGTGCCGACCTGTGGGTACTGGGCCTGATCCTGTCCGGCTTGGGCACGATCTTGGGTGCGGTCAACTTCATCACCACCGTGGTGTGCCTGCGCGCACCCGGCATGACTATGTTCCGGATGCCGGTCTTCACCTGGAACATGCTCGTGACCTCGGTGCTGGTACTGCTGGCGTTCCCGACCTTCGCGGCCGCGTTGGCCGGGCTGGCCTTCGATCGACACTTCGATGGTCACGTGTTCGACCCGGCGACCGGGGGAGCGGTGCTCTGGCAGCACCTGTTCTGGTTCTTCGGCCATCCCGAGGTCTACATCGTCGCGCTCCCGTTCTTCGGCATCGTCTCCGAAATCTTTCCGGTCTTCAGCCGCAAACCCATCTTCGGCTACAAGGGTCTGATCTTCGCCACCCTCGGCATCGCAGCGCTCTCGATCACGGTGTGGGCGCACCACATGTACGCCACCGGAGCTGTTCTGCTGCCGTTCTTTTCGTTCATGTCCTTCCTCATCGCCGTGCCGACCGGGGTGAAGTTGTTCAACTGGATCGGCACCATGTGGCGAGGACAGGTCACCCTGGAAACCCCGATGCTGTTCAGCATCGGATTTCTGATCACGTTCCTGTTCGGCGGACTGACCGGTGTGCTGCTGGCCAGCCCCCCGATCGATTTCCACGTCACCGACACCTATTTCGTGGTGGCGCACTTCCACTACGTGCTGTTCGGGACCATCGTCTTCGCCACCTACGCCGGGGTGTACTTCTGGTTTCCCAAGATCACCGGACGCATGCTCGACGAACGCCTCGGCAAGTGGCACTTCTGGACGACGTTCGTCGGGTTCCACATGACGTTCCTGGTCCAGCACTGGCTCGGCAACGAAGGGATGCCGCGCCGATACGCCGACTACCTGCCCTCCGACGGATTCACCACCTTGAACCTGATCTCCTCGATCGGAGCGTTCATCCTCGGGCTGTCCACGCTGCCGTTCGTGTGGAACGTGTTCAAGTCCTACCGATACGGCGAGGTCGCCACCGTCGACGATCCGTGGGGCTACGGCAACTCTCTCGAATGGGCCACCACCTGCCCACCGCCCCGCCACAATTTCACCGAAATACCCCGGATTCGCTCCGAGCGGCCGGCGTTCGAGCTGCACTACCCTCACATGGTCGAGCGCATGCGCACCGAAGCCCACGTCGGGCTGACGGGCCACACCGCCGACGTGCGGGCACCCTCCGAAATCATCGCCGACGGCGTCGAAGAGGGCACCGCCAGCGGGACCCCAGAGGACAGACGGTGACGAGCACGCGGAGACTGCGCTCGACAGGTGCCGCTGTCCTGGTACCGGGGCGAGTGTCGTACGCGATCGCGGTCGCCATGGGGTTCTACGTGCTCGCGCTGATACTGGTGTTCACCTTCCTCGTCCCTCGACTCTCACCCGGGTCGGCGACCGCTGTCACCGCTGCCGTGGTGGCCGGCTTCGCGGTGCTGCTGATGGCGGCGATGATGTTCGCAGCCCGCACACCGCTGCATCCTGCAGCGGTGTCTCCGGTCCGCGACACGGCGGCGGAGCGAGAGGACGACATCGTCGAAGGGTGGGCGGTGGTCCTGAGCATCGACATCGATTCACGACGGGTGGAACTGGAAGTGACGGTGCCCGGGTCCGGAACGTACCGGTGCGATGTGCGTGCAGAACGGTCGACCGTCCGCGCACTGGTGACCGGTGCCACTATCTCGGTGTGGGTCGATCCTCATCATCGTCGGTCGTTGACCTTGGTCGGGGTCGGTCCGAGCATCGGCGACGATACCTCCGGGAACGGGCGTTGCTGATCGAGCAACCTCGCCCGCACCCCGCGGCGGCGCAAATCCGGGGTCGCAGACGTCGATCGCAACTACCCTCGACTGCCCTCCGGACGGCTGGCTGCGCCGGTGGCCGACGTGAGTGTGCCTGCGTGACATCGATTGTCCCGCGACGGAGCCCCCGCTTGCCGGCGATGGCGAGTGTGGTCGTGGTGTTGCACCTGATCGGGTGGGGGCTGTTCGTTCACTACGATGCGGACCTGCGCATGCACGGTCCGACCGGTCGACGCCGCGACAGGCGAGACCACGAAGACCGGGACCGCGACAACCGAGATCGCGAAGAAATGTGACTCGGGTCGCAGCCCTGGCAGGATCAGGGCTGCGGACCGCGATCTACTTCTTGGAGAACATGCGGGAGAACAATCCCGGTGACTTCGGATCGGAGTCGTGCCCCTTGCAGCGATTGGACGCCGGAACGCCCCGCATCACCTGATCGACGTGTTGACCACATCCCGCCCAGGTCGTTTTTCCGCATTTCTTGCACGTGACAGCCCTGCACATGAGTCTCTCCTTCGGTCGATAATTCACTTCCCAATATACCCTATGGGGTATCTGATTCTGGGTGTCGGGGATGATCGGTCATCGCGGTGGGCGGGGTCCGCCCAAGTGGGCGACGTCGCAGACGAACTGTTCGGGTACCGCGCTGGTCCACGGCCGCAGGCCGAGTGCGGTCTTGATACCGATCAGGGCCTGTGCGATGGGTGGGCACCGGCGACACTGCCGCAGGTGCGTATCGATGCGGGCCGAGGCGTCGACATCGAGACGCCCGTCCAGGTAGTCCGATGCCGCGGCGAGTGTGCGCCGGCACGCCTGGGAGTCGTTTCGCGGGTGTGCGGGACCGTTGTCGAGGGCGCGTAGCAGCTTCACCCGTGCGCGGTGGATGCGCTTGTACACCGCCGCGGTGGTGAGCGCGCCGACCGCACCGATCTGTGTCGCCGTCCAGCCCTCGCCGTCGTGCAGTGCCAGGACCATTCGATCCTCGACGGTCAACGTCGCCAGCGCCGCTCGCACCGTGGACCGATCGCTGAGCGCCTGCGCCACCGTCTCGGGATGCTCGAGGTCGCTGATCGGTCCATCGATGTCGCCCGTGCCCGACGGTTCGGTGCGCTGATTCTCCGCGCGTGCGGCCACATCGCGGGCACGATTGATCGCGATTCGATACAGCCACGTCGAGAGCGCCGATTCGGATCGAAACGTTCTCCGGTTGCGCCACGCGCGTTCGAGGACGTCCTGCACCAGATCGTCGGTATCGGCCGGTGATCGTGTTATCGCGGCTGCGAAGCGACGAAGAGTCGTGCCCTGGTCGATCAGATCGCGCGCGAAGCGCTCGTCGTATGCCGCGCTGTCGAGGTCGGGGCTGGGCTGTTCGCGCGAGGAGCCGCGGATTGGTCCACTTCGGCGTTCTCGCCCGTCCAACAGTGAAAGTCCCTCTACAGAACTGGAATCATCATGTCGTTCGTCGAATTCATGCGCAGTACTGCCGGACGCGCACCGCGCATCGTCGTGGGAATCGCTCTGATCGTGGTCGCCGTCGCACTCGGCGGTGTCGGGGGCATCGTGGTGGGAGTGATCGGCGGCGTCTTCGTTCTGACCGGGGTGATCAACGTGTGTCTGCTCGGCCCGCTGTTCTCCGTCGATCTTCGAGGTCGACCCAAGACGTCCTGAACAGGGCGCGCGGGCGGGCAGCTCAGAAATGGGGGATCACCTTGAACGCGGTGTACCCGTCGCTGCTCTGGGCCAATGCGACACCGTTCGAGGTCACTGCTGTCGGTGCGGCACTCGGTGATGTACCGGTGACGCGGCCGGAGGTCGCATCGATGGCAGTCACCCCCGAGTCCGACGCGCCGTAGACGACGCCGCCGACCAGAGCGAAGCGGTCGGCACCGGGAAATTGATCGGCGGTGAAACCTCGGGTGCCGTATTGCTCGAACAGGACAGCGATGCCGTCGTCGGTGAGGTCTGCGGTGGTGATCATCGTCGCCCCGCTACTGCTGTCGGCGGTCACCACCATCGGACTGCGGCTACCGCTGATCCATCGGATCTCGGCATCGGAGAGTCGATAGACCGCCTGGATCGGTTCGGGACGGGTCGGGATCGTCCATGCCACGACCACTGCATTGCCGGCGGTGGCGACGAATCGTGCGGTCCCGGGGATCGCTGCGGGGGGCGGGGTGAGGGTGTCGGTGGACCAGGCGGTGTTGCCGGTGTCGGCGGTCACGATGCGCGCTGTGTCGCCGTCGACGGTGACCGCGTATCCACCGGATTCGGAGATCGCACCCGTCAGGTCGGTGCGGTGTCCGTCGGTTGCCGAGATGGCGGCCACGGCCGCGGGCTTTGCTGTCTGCGAGCAGTCGGCGTCGATCAGCAGCCCGGACCCGGTCAGGCAGCCTGCAGTGGAGACCGGACCCCATACGAGGTCGCCGGTGCGGGTATCGCGGGCGGTCATCGTGGCCGGTGCACCCGAACCGGGATCATCGATGTCCTCGGTGATCAACAGCTCACGGTTGTGTGTGCTGGTCACCGCGAACTTGTCGCGATCGGCGGGTACGTCCACGCCGAACCGTGGTGTGCCGGTGTCGTCGAGTACCTGCACCCGGTGCGAACCGGATGCGTCCGAGGAGTCGACGACTCCGACGAACCCGTCCTTGACGATCTTCGGCTGCGACAAGAACGGGATCGACCACAATGCCGTGTCTCCGAAGCCCGCGGGCGGCGCGGACGGCGACGACGGGTGCGCCGCCGGATCAGTGCCCGTGGCCTCTCGAGCAGGCGAGGAACTGCATCCCGACACCACCGCGACGGCGCACAGTGCAACGGTCCCGATCGCCGCCGCCGCTCTGCCGATACGGTGCGCACCCATCTACGTGGTGGTGCTGTCTCCGCCGAGTGCCATGATCGCGCTCTGCAGCAGTGCTGTGGCCCGGTCGGCGACCTCGGCCAGGCCCGCTGCATCCGAGAGCCCCACCATCACCTGGGGGTTCATCGCTTCGACGATGGTGCTGCTGCCGTCGGCTCGCACCACCACGTTGCACGGCAGCAGCAACCCCACCTGCCGATCAGTGTCGATCGCAGCCTTCGCCAACTGCGGATTGCACGCGCCGAGAATGACGTAGCGTTCGATGTCGGCGTCGATCTTGCTCTTCAACGTCGACTGCATGTCGATCTCGGTGAGCACTCCGAACCCTTGTTCGGCGAGTGCCTCACGGGTTGCGTCGACAGTTTCCTCGAACGGCATGTCCACTCGGGTACCGATGGCCAATTCGGTCATAGTTCGTTCG
This sequence comes from Gordonia sp. AC31, assembly GCF_031844505.1. Classification (NCBI taxonomy): domain Bacteria; kingdom Bacillati; phylum Actinomycetota; class Actinomycetes; order Mycobacteriales; family Gordoniaceae; genus Gordonia; species Gordonia sp. AC31. The sequence goes on along the minus strand of NZ_JAUZVK010000035.1, from coordinate 5,317 downwards.
GTTCCTTTCGATCGGTTCGGGTGTCGGTCACGCGATGGTCGGTGCGCGGGTGAGCAGGTGCTCGGTCATACTGCGCAGGACGCGGAGGTGCAGTCGCGTTTGCGCCATCGGACGATCACCGCTGCCGTCAGCATCGCCAGGGACACCCCGGCGAGGATGGGTTGTATCGGTGCCCACAACCCCAGTGCACCCGAGGTGCCGAGCGCGAGAAGTACCAGCTTGTTGCACACCGGACACCCGACGGCGAAGAAGGTCAGTACGACACCGAGAGCGGCGGGTGTGCCGGTCCGCTCGACCCGCGCGGGTTTGTCGATCCCGAACCACAGTGCGGTCAACAGGGCAGTGGCCAGCAGAACTGGAAGCTCCCACGCCCGCACCGGCACCTCACGGCCGAAGACCGGCGTGTCGATGATGTCGGTGGGAATGCCCACTACCAACACCGTGACCGCACCGGCGACGGTGCCGCGTGCCGCCCGTATCCCCCAACGCCCGTACCGAGCGATCACCTCGTCATCGGAACGGCCTGCGGTTTCGACGACGAGGCGGTCGGACGTGGCGGGCTCGGTCATCAGCGAGTATCTCCTACGGGTTGTAGTTGTGTGAGTAGGGTGACACTGTGAGGGTATACCCAGATGGGTATCGCTGCCAGTATTGCCGACTGCCGAAAGGTATTGCATGACTTCGACATCTCGCTCCACTCGCCGACGAGACATCGTGCTCCTGGCCATCGCCGTGGTGGTGGCGGCCGTGCTCGTGGGAGCTCTCGTGCTCGGAACGACAGGTGACGGCGAGCAGTCGGAGGCGGCACCGGACGCCGGGTCGAGCAGCGTGAGCGGCCCGCCGGTGATGGGACCGCTCGGCGATCTGGCGCACCGCGAGCCCGATGATCCGATGGCCCTCGGCGACGTCGACGCCCCGGTGGTGATGATCGCCTTCTCGGATTTCCGGTGTCCGTTCTGCGCCCAGTTCAGCCGGGAAACCGAGCCGCAGCTGATCGATCGATACGTCGATACCGGCACCCTGCGCATCGAATGGCGAGATCTACCCATTTTCGGGCAACAATCATTCGATGCGGCCCGGGCCGGACGCGCCGCCGCCGCCCAGGGCAAGTTCTGGGAGTTCACCCGCGCCGTCTACGCCGATGCACCCGAGACCGGTCACGCGGACCTGACACTGGAGACGCTGCAAAGCTACGCGCAACAAGCCGGGGTACCGGACTTAGCTCGGTTCACCGCCGCCGCCACCGGCACCGCATTCGATGCCGCGATCACCGCCGACTCCACCGAAGCGCAGTCGCTGGGTATCCCGGCCACTCCAGCGTTCTCGGTCAACGGTGATCCGGTTCTGGGCGCGCAACCGTTCTCGGAATTCGTCGATCTGATCGACACCGCAGCCGGCGCGTAGGGCGGCCCACGATGTCGCAGATCGGACTTCTCGGAGCATTTCTCGGCGGGCTGCTGGCACTTCTCAGTCCATGCTCGGCCCTGCTACTTCCTTCCTTCTTCGCGTACGCCTTCGACGGGGCCGGCAAGCTCGCCGGCCGCACCGGGATCTTCTACCTCGGGCTGGCAGCGGTCTTGGTGCCCCTCGGTGCCGGAGTCGGTGCCATCGGCTCGGCGATCACCCGGTATCGCGAGGTCACCACGATGATCGGCGGCGTGGTCATCATCGCCCTCGGAGTGATGATCATCGTCGGTCGCGGCTTCGCGCTGGGGTCCGCTCAGAGAGCAGCCGCGCGCATCGACGTCTCCTCCACCGGATCGGTGTTCGCCCTCGGCGCGGTCTACGGGCTCGCAGGGTTCTGCTCGGGACCCCTGCTCGGCGCGGTCCTGACCGTTGCCGTCGCCGGCGGTCAGGCCGTATACGGCGGAGTGCTCATGGCACTCTACGCAGCGGGGATGGTGATACCCCTGTTCGTGCTGGCGCTGGTCTGGGACCGATTCTCGCTCGGATCACGAACGTGGCTGCGCGGCAAGGAAATCAGCATAGGACCGCTGAAAACGCACACGACGTCTCTGATATCGGGGGTGCTTTTCATCGGTATCGGAGTGCTGTTCCTGCTCACGGAGGGCACAGCGAACCTCGGCGGCGTCATGGGGGTCGACAGTCAGTACTCGCTGCAGGTCTGGATCAGCGACGTGGCCGACGCGGTACCGAACACCGCAGTGCTCCTGATCGCAGTGCTGGTGATCATCGCAGTCCTGACGGTACGCATCGTCCGTGGTCGAGACCGCGACACCGCAGCCGAGTCCTCCGAGCTCGGTGAACGCGAGAACCGAACTCTCTGAGACGGTGTGCCTACGACACTGGAGCGGGGATGTGATGTCAGGTGTAGAGCTGTGACCACCCATCTCGCTGACGGCGAGCGAGATGGAGCACTGCAGCGAGAACCACTTCGACACCCATCAGCAGATCGTCGTCACCGAGCCCTCTGCCCTCCAGACTGTTACGGCATGCTTTCACCGTGATGGAGGCCGAATCGATCAACGCCCGCATCTCCAATGAGATATCCGAACACCGCAGGGCCGCATCGAGGCCCGGTCCGAAGCACACGACTTCGATCGTCACCAGCTCGGTCGCAGCATCGAGAAGGTTGTGGATCGCCCGCACCACGGCGGTGGGTGTGGTGTTGACGGCGAACACCACACGCAGGGGAGTCGGATGATCGGTCACGTGAAGGCTCCGTTCTTCAGATCACGGTGAGCTGCGGTGCCCCACGGCTGTGCATGGAGAAGAACATCGATGGCCCGACCTTCGCCGACAGGGCGGACCAGATGTTCCAGCTCGTGGACCTGCAATCCGCTCGCGGCGCGGGCGAGGTCGTCGATGGCGGGCAGGATCGACGGATCGGGTGGGCCTCCGACTCCGTGAGTGAAGTTCTCGAGCGCATGACCGAGATACAACAGCCGTCCACCCGGTGCGAGCCAGCTTCCTGCACCGGCAAGGACGGCAACCAACTCGTCGACCGGTAGATGCAGGAAGCCGATGGCCACCAGATCCACCGGGCCGGGTGGCTCCCAGGCCCGGACGTCGGCGACGGTGTAGTCGATCGACCGGTCCTCCCCGCCGCTGCGTGCGAGTTCGATTGCCACAGAAGAAAAATCGACAGCGTGCACTGTCCACCCCGCGTCGCCCAACCATCGAGCGTGGCGCCCGTCCCCGCACCCCAAATCGACCGCCCGACCAGGGGTCAGCTCCGCAAACCGCGCAGACAGTGCCGCCGCCGGGGCCGACCCCCACGGATGCTCGACGCTGCTGTACCGAGCATCCCAGTCCGACGAATTCACTGATTCACGCCTTTCCACTGTTGACCACCGCTGGGTCGGACAACCCGACGCGTCGACGAAGCTGTGAGTCACTTCACTGTACCCCGGGGGGGTAACAGTGTGAACGGGTGCCCTGGTCAGGGCTGCGCGGTCAACCGCAGATAAGGCTTCAAGGTTCGATATCCAGGGAACCGTGTTGTTGCCTCGTCGTCGGAAACGCCCAGTCCGATGATCACGTCTTGACCCGGCTGCCAGTCGGCGGGCGTAGCCACTGGCTGACCGTAGGTCAGTTGCAAGCTGTCGATCGCGCGCAGAATTTCCGTGAAGTTGCGGCCGGTGGACATCGGGTAAGTGAGGATCAGCTGTATCGACTTGTCCGGGGCGATGACGAACACCGAACGTACGGTGGCCGCCGCGCTGGCGCTCGGGTGAATCATGTCGTAGAGCTCGGAGACTGCGCGATCGGTGTCTGCGATCATCGGGAAATTCACTGCTGTGCCTTGCGTTTGACCGACATCGCCTTCCCATGCCAGATGCGAATTCACCGAGTCCACAGAAAGGCCGAGTAGCTTGACTCCACGTCGGTCGAACTCAGGTTTCAGCCGCGCTGCCGCACCGAGTTCGGTTGTGCATACGGGCGTGAAGTCACCGGGGTGGGAGAACAGCATTCCCCACGATTCTCCCAGCCATTCGTGGAAGGAGATCGTTCCTGTGGTTGTAGCGGCGGTGAAATCCGGAGCTGTATCGCCCAATCGAATACTCATCGGTGGCTCCTCTCAATTATCGGTGGAGCATAAATGATCGATCATTTATGATCGTACATGTGAAAGTCCCCTCGGAGTCGACGGATGCTCGGTCAAAGACAGGGCAGGGCGTCACGGTGACCGGTCTGCCCGAACAGATCAAAGATCTGCTGTGGGAACGAATAGCCGATGGCACGTACTCGCCAGGAGATCGGTTGATCGAGACGCGGATCGCTCGTGAGCTCGGCGTGAGCCAAGGTCCCGTCCGTGAAGCTCTTCGGCAGTTGGCCGGAATGGGCCTGGTGGTCTTCGAAGCCCACCGCGGGTGCCGAGTCAGACGGGTCGACCAGGACGAGCTCGATGAGGTGTCAGTGGTGCGCGCAGCACTGGAAGAGACAGCAGCACGACTTGCAGCCGGTCGCGGCATGGCGGTGGACCGCATTGCCGATGAAGTCGACGGTATGCGCTCCGCCGCCGTCGCCGCGAACGGTCGAGCATGGGTCGCGCACGCTATGGCATTCCATCGGCTCATCGTCGCGGCCTCCGGCAACAGCACACTGCTGTCGACGTGGGAGCATCTGTCGATCGAAGGTCGAACCGCTCAACTCGTATTGGCACCAGGATTCGACATGGGTGCCAGCACGGAACAGCACCAAGTAATACTCGAAGCGCTCGGTGCGGGCGATGCCGAAAGGGCCGCTCGGCTGTCCCGCGAACACGAAGAGACCTTCATCTGCGGCGACCCCACGTCAGATTGAGCGGAGGGCGCGACCACAACGACCGCAGCTGCCTCTGCTACGCGGCCCGTCACCTATCCAAACGGCAAGGCCGGTTCGGTGGATTCGGACGTCAAGCGACGCTATGCGCGATCCACATCCAGCCATAGTGACGGTGTATGAAACCCGTGCTCAGTTATTCGAAGATCGAACAAACCCGAACCGCGCCCCCCGGGGGGGGTAACGCGCCCTCTTATCGGAGGATTCCGTAGCACTCGCTCACGCCGCTCACTCTGATTCCGTTTGTCGGTGAGACGGCTGCTGGCTTCGTCAACGAGATTGTGGACATCACTCTTTAAGCTATGGCGACTTAGTCGACCCTCTAGTGCAGTCCACTTCTGACACAGTGCAGTCGTCTTCTGAAACTGACAGCAGTGGTGCCGACGACCCTCAGGAGGCCTGCCGCTGTGGCGTCTCGCCACACCACCTTTATACCCTACCCCCCTAGGGTAATCAATGGGTGGAGGTGGGTTGAGCTTCGGTGGGGGCGGAGACGCTGAGCCATCCGCGGCGGTGCAACATCAACAGGGCG
>NZ_JAUZVK010000034.1:0-25523 GCF_031844505.1 Gordonia sp. AC31 | reverse complement strand
AGACCTTGTCGACCGTTTCGAAGGAAAAGAGGGTCTTTACGCGTTGCAGTCCGGTCTAGGGTTCACACGGAAGGTTCCGGTTCCGCCCTACATTTTACTCGCGCCACGTGTCTTGACGTACGCGAGCAACTACGCCCATTTACCTTCACCGTCCGAATAGAGGAACGTCATCCGACGACTCGGGGGCCTCATGCGGAATCAGCTGGGAGGGATCGGGCAAATCGTTCAGTGCGCCGCCGCCTTCCTCAGGAATCCAGTCACCGTAGGCGTCGAGTGTGTGGGGTGAAGGTGCTGCGACCCATCCACCGGCTGACCACATGAAGTGCTCCCCTCCATAAGTTGCATCTCCGCGAACGTGTGGCGCAGGCTTAGCGATGCCGTTCGCCTTTCGCGGCCGCCCGCTACCGCAGGGAAAATCGTGCGGCGGACGACACCTACGCCTGGCCCGCAGTCGCCGAGTGTCGGCGCAACCCGAACTCGGACGCCAACATTTTGGCTCGGCAGAAACGCCGGGAGTGAGAGGATATGTGAATGGACCCGGTAGCAGGAGCGGCATTGGCAGGACAAGCGGCGCAGGCCTATCTGCGTCGATCCCGAGTCACAGTTAGCGTCGACGAGGACTATGACACCTTCGGTGACATGAGGGTCAAACGCTTCTTCTTCCCCGTAGGGACGCCGGACGAGTTGACCGAGCTGCGGGATCTAGGTTCTCGGACCAGCTACAGTAAGCCCTTTGATTGGATCAATGAGAACAGGGGAATCGAGCTGGGGCACACCGTGTTCGAGTTCGAAGTACAAGCTCAAAATGCGACCGTTGCCCTGACGGGCGGTAAACCCGTCTTGCGGCCCGGCTTCGGCAGTGTCGATGGCATAGCGATTCTCCCTCCGCCCGCGGGCGGGCCATTAGAGGGTAACTATCTCCTCGTGTCACTCGATGACGAAACACTTGTATGCCATCGCGGTGACGACCCAAGTGCCCCACGCGTGCCATTTCGCTTCGAAATACCACAAGGTTCGACCGAAGTCTTCCGAGTACACGCGTACACCACCAGTCGACCCACCATGTGGTTCCTGCGGCTGCGCTTCATCGTCAACGGCAAAACTGTGCGCTATGACCTGAGGCGCGACAATGGCGAGGATTTTGTCACCCTGCCCTTCGATTACTCAGGGATCAGGGATTCTTACACCTGGGAGCAAGGTCGTTGGGAGCTTGTTCCGAACCGATAGCCAGATCGCCCATCCCGACTCACTCCGCAGTGCGCAACGGCGACATCCCAATTGCGCGGGAGCACGTCAAGAACACCGCCAGACCTCTGCGCCTGATCCCGCTACCTGCGTCGTTGCAAACGCGTTGCGTCGAAAGCACGAGACGAAGTGTCACGGAAAGCCGGCACGCCACTGGGCTGTCTCGATCCGCGTGCATCCCCCGAGCCCGCTGATGATGTACTCGGTGTCATGTCCACTCGGGTTGTCCTGCTCGCCGACTCCTCCGTCGCCCTGCTCACCCTCGGTATCTCGGTGTACTCGATCGCGGTCCTGGTGTGCCTCGGGATCGCAATCAACGCGGCCCGGTTCGGACGCAGACGGGTCGCGATCACGATGGCCTGGGTCGTCGGTGTACTGACCGTGGCAGGTGTCATCATCGCCATCCTGAGCAGCACCGCCGGCGGTTAACCCTCCGGCCGCAACTCCGCGCGTTGCCGATCGATGAATTGCGCGGCAAGCCGATTCGTGAGGCCGGGCGCCAATCGCTGGACGCGCCAGGTGATCCGGGATCGACGCGGGACGACCAGCAGTGGTTGATTCCGCTCGATGGCGGCGAGCGTGTCCCGGGCAAGGCGGTCGGCGTCGTACGCGGTCGACGAACCCTGACTCGCCAGATAATAAGAGCGACCGACGAATCCGCCGACCGATCCCTTGTCCAGGATCGGGGTCTCCACTGCCGAGGGACACACCGCCAGCACGTTCACCCCGCGGCCCGCAGCCTCGGTCCGTAGTGCGAGCGACAGCCCCACGACCGCATGTTTGGTCATCACGTAGCTCGTGATCAGTCCGGCGGCGACGAGCCCGGCCATCGACGCCGTGTTGACGATGTGTCCGGAACGCTGCTCGATCATCACCGGGTACGCGGCCGCGACCCCGTGCACGACGCCCCGGATGTTGACGTCGATGATCGCGTCCCATTGTTCCGGCGTCAGCATCTCGGTCGGACCACCCCAGGTGATCCCTGCGTTGTTGAACATCAGATCCAGGCGCCCCCACTCGGCGACGACCTCGTCGACCACCCGCTGCACAGCGGCAGCATCCGTCACATCCAGTTGCACCGCCCGTGCGGTGCCCGGCCCACCGGACAAGGAGTCCGTCACCCGCTGCGCCGCGGGTAGGGCGATGTCCGCGCAGGTGACGTGGGCTCCCCGGGTCACCAGCGCGCGCGTGAGCGCGGCCCCGATACCGGACCCGCCCCCGGTCACGATCGCGATCCTGCCCCCGACATCTGCTCCGCGCGTCTTCCCGAATTCCAGCACGAACAGAGCATGACCGATCCCGTTCCGGCGGGGTGCGCTTTGTGCGAACCGGGTCTTGACATCCTCACAGGCCGCTCTTAGTGTTGCTGCCATCACAAATTGAAACGTTTTAATTCGCCGGGTTGATCCTCTCTCGACGGTCTGCGTTTCCCATCACGTCGTTTGTCAGGAGCAGCCATGCCCGATACCCAGCGCGTCTGCTTCGTGCTCCAGCTCCGCCCGGAGCGCGTCGAGGACTACCTCGACGCCCACACGGAGGTGTGGCCGGAGATGCTCGACGCCCTGCGCGAGACCGGATGGCGCAACTACTCGTTGTTCCTCCGCAAGGACGACGGCATGGTCGTGGGTTACCTCGAGACCGACGACTTCGCGACGACCGCCGCCGCCATGGAGGCAACGGACGTCAACGCCCGGTGGCAGGCGCACATGTCCGAGTACTTCCTCCCGGCCACCGGCGGAGACGCCGACTGCGCCAATCCCGACACCATCCGTACCGAACTCCTCGAGTACTTCCACCTCGACTGACCGACATCGAACACACGACGCGTACTGACGGGCACACCGACATCAGCGAACCCGGCTTGACCCCTCCGATCCCGACCCTCTCTACTGATCTCCGACGCTAGGAATCCCATGAAAGTAGGAGCGCGCTCCACCACCGGCTGGCGGGCGATCATCTCGGTTGCCATGTCGAACTACATCGAAGCCGGCTCGATCATCGCGATCGCCACCAGCCTGACCTTCTGGCAGGACGAGTTCGGCATCAGCAACTTCGCCGTCGGCCTGCTGGCGGCACTGAGCGCCAACGCGTTCGGCACGGCGGTCGGCGCCGCCATCGGCGGACCGCTGTGCGACCGCTACGGCCGCAAGGCGATCTACACCTACGACCTGCTGGTCTATATGGCCGGCGTGTTGCTCGCCGCCTTCGCGCTCAACTTCACCATACTGCTGGCGGCGTTCATCATCACGGGCCTCGCGGTCGGCGCGGGCGTACCCGCGTCCTGGACCTACATCGCCGAAGAGGCGCCATCGGTCGAACGCGCCAAACACGTCGGAACCGCCCAGCTGGCCTGGTCGGTCGGACCCCTGATCGGCTTCGCACTGGCGGCCGCGCTCGCCCCGATGGGCCTGCTCGGTTCGCGGATCATCTTCCTGCACCTCTTCGTCGTCGCCGCGGTCGTCTGGTGGATTCGCCAAGGGCTCGCGGAGTCCAAGATCTGGTCCGACGAGGCAGTCAACGAGACCCGTGAGCTCACCGCTTCCGTCGGCGCCCGCGGAATCAAGGGCCTGTTCTCCTAGAAGGTCAACATCACCGCACTGCTCCTGCTCGGTGGCATCTACCTCTTCTGGAACACCGTGGCCGGACAGGCCGGCATCTTCATGCCGCGTGTCTACGAGACCGCGGGCGTCGAAAGCGCGGTCCAGCAGAACCTGCTGCAGGTGCTGGTCTGGGGATGCACCGTCCTCGCGACCTACTTCGGCTTCATGCGGTATGCCGATCGGGTCTCCCAGCGCGCCCTGTACGTCTTCGGCGCCGCATTGGGCATCGTCGCCTGGATCGTGCTGGTCGCCTTCACCGACAGCGGTGTCGCCACGATGCTCGTCTTCGCGGTCCTGTGGGGTATCTCCTCGGGCATCGGCGCGCAGGCGTTCTACAGCCTCTGGGCCAGCGAGATGTTCGCGACGCCCTATCGGGCCAGCGCCCAGGGCGTCATGTTCTTCGCCGTCCGCACCGCAACCGGTCTGTTGAGCTACTTCTTCCCCACCATGCTCGCGGCGACCGGACTCACCACGGTCGGCATCCTGCTGGTCGCACTGCTCACCGTCGCGCTGATCATCGGCGCCATCGCGGCTCCGGACACCCAGGGCAAGACGCTGCAGCAGATCGAGGTCGAGCGCTACGGCGCTCCGCTGTCACCCGAGCTCATCGAGACACCGGCATCCGCCGCGCACCCGACCCCGGGCACCAACCCGGCCGCGGAGTCGGGACACCGGGCCCCGGCCTAACACCACGGCCTGATCGCGCGGTGCGCGATTGAAACGTTCCACCAGTTCGAATGTTCCACTCAGACCTCCCCGCCGCCGGCTGACCCCGACGCCGGCGGCGGGGAATCCCAACCGAAAGAAATTTCATGGCCACCTTTGACGAGACGATCCTCGACAACCTCGAGATCGAGCTCCCCTCCTGGGCGTTCGGCAACTCCGGCACCCGGTTCAAGGTGTTCGGCACCCCGGGCACCCCCCGCACCATCCACGAGAAGATCGCCGACGCCGCGAAGGTCGACGAGCTGACCGGGCTGGCACCCACCGTCGCCCTGCACGTCCCGTGGGACACCGTCGACGACTACACCGCCCTGGCCGCTTACGCGAAGGATCTCGGCGTCGGCCTGGGCACCGTCAACTCCAACACCTTCCAGGACGACGCCTACAAGTTCGGCAGCCTGACCCACACCGACAAGACGGTGCGGCAGATGGCCATCGACCATCACCTCGCCTGCATCGAGGTGATGAACGCGACCGGTTCGCGCGATTTGAAGATCTGGCTGGCCGACGGCACCAACTACCCCGGACAGGGCGACATCCGCGGACGCCAGGACCGGCTCGCCGAGTCGCTCGCGACCATCTACCAGCACATCGGCGACGACCAGCGACTCGTGTTGGAGTACAAGTTCTTCGAGCCCGCGACGTATGTCACCGACGTCCCCGACTGGGGCACCTCCTACGCCCATGTGACCGCGCTCGGCGAGCGGGCGATGGTCTGCCTCGACACCGGCCATCACGCGCCGGGAACCAACATCGAGTTCATCGTCGCGCAGCTGCTTCGCCTCGGAAAGCTGGGTTCCTTCGACTTCAACTCGCGCTTCTACGCCGATGACGACCTCATCGTCGGTGCCGCGGATCCGTTCCAGCTCTTCCGGATCCTGTTCGAGGTGATCCGCGGCGGCGGGCTCGACGCCGGGTCGCCGGTCGCTCTCATGCTCGATCAATGCCACAACGTCGAGGAGAAGATCCCCGGCCAGCTCCGTTCGGTGCTGAACGTCGAGGAGATGACGGCCCGCGCACTACTCGTCGACACCGATGCGCTGACCGAGGCACAGGCCGCCGGAGACGTGTTGGGCGCGAACGCGATCGTGATGGACGCGTTCTACACCGACGTCCGTCCGATGCTCGCCGAGCGTCGTGTCCGTCGCGGCCTGCCCGCAGACCCGATGGCCGCATACGTCGACTCCGGATACCACGAGCGCATCGTCGCCGAGCGTGTCGGCGGTACCCAGTCGTCCTGGGGCGCCTGAGCCCTCCCCCAGCCCCAGTTCCCTGAACTCCCGAGGAGATCACCCCTAATGACCAATCCCGCAGTCGCCGCCCTCATCGAGCGGTCCAACCGACTCGGATCGGATCCGAAGAACACCAACTACGCCGGCGGCAACACCTCCGCCAAGGGCTCCGACACCGACCCGGTCACCGGTGAAGACGTCGAACTGCTCTGGGTGAAGGGCTCCGGCGGTGATCTCGGCACCCTCACCGAGAAGGGCCTGGCCGTGCTCCGGCTCGATCGCATGCGTGCGCTCGTCGACGTCTATCCCGGCCTCGACCGTGAGGACGAGATGGTCGCCGCCTTCGATTACTGCCTGCACGGAAAGGGCGGTGCCGCACCGTCGATCGACACCGCGATGCACGGCCTCGTCGACGCCGCGCACGTCGACCACCTGCACCCGGACTCCGGTATCGCCATCGCGACCGCGGCCGACGGCGAGGTCTTGACGCACAAGATCTTCGGTGACCGCGTCGTGTGGGTGCCGTGGCGTCGTCCGGGTTTCCAGCTCGGGCTGGACATCTCGGCGATCAAGAAGGACAACCCGCAGGCCATCGGTTGCATCCTCGGCGGCCACGGGATCACCGCCTGGGGCGACACCTCCGATGAGGCGCAGGCACATTCGCTGGAGATCATCCGCACCGCCGAGGAGTACATCGCCGCCAACGGTCGGCCGCAACCCTTCGGCGGCCCGATCGACGGCTACGGCGCATTGCCCGCCGAGGAACGCCGGGCCAAGGCCGCGGCGCTCGCCGCGTTCATCCGCGGCCTCGCCTCGATGGACAAGCCGCAGGTCGGTCACTTCACCGACGTCGACCCGGTCCTCGAATTCCTGGCGGCAGAGGAGCATCCGCGCCTGGCCGCACTCGGCACCAGTTGCCCGGACCACTTCCTGCGCACCAAGGTCAAGCCGCTGGTCCTCGACCTCCCGGCCGACGCGAGCGTCGAGGAGTGCAAGGAGCGCCTCACGGCACTGCACGAGGCCTACCGCGAGGACTACCGCGCGTACTACGACCGTCACGCCACCGCGGACAGCCCCGCGATGCGCGGCGCCGACCCGGCCATCGTGCTGATCCCGGGCGTCGGAATGTTCAGCTTCGGCAAGGACAAGCAGACCGCACGTGTCGCCGGCGAGTTCTACCTGAACGCCATCAACGTGATGCGCGGCGCCGAGGCCATCTCGACCTACGCACCGATCGACGAGTCGGAGAAGTTCCGGATCGAGTACTGGTTGCTCGAGGAGGCCAAGCTCGCCCGCATGCCGAAGCCCAAGCCGCTCGCGACCCGCATCGCCCTGGTCACCGGGGCGGCATCCGGCATCGGCAAGGCCATCGCGACGCGTCTGGCCGCCGAAGGTGCATGCGTGGTGATCGCCGACCTCGACGCCGAGAAGGCACGGGCGGCCGCCGAGGAGATCGGTTCGACCGATGTCGCCATCGGGGTGGCCGCCGACGTCACCGACGAAGCGGCCGTACAGTCCGCGATCGACGCAACGGTGCTCGCCTTCGGCGGCATCGACCTCGTCGTGAACAACGCCGGCCTGTCGCTGTCGAAGTCGTTGCTGGACACCACCGCCGCCGACTGGGACCTCCAGCACGACGTGATGGCCCGCGGTTCGTTCCTGGTGAGCAAGGCCGCCGCACGCGCCCTCATCGATCAGAAGCTCGGCGGCGACATCCTGTACATCTCGTCGAAGAACTCGGTCTTCGCCGGGCCGAACAACATCGCCTACTCGGCGACGAAGGCCGACCAGGCCCATCAGGTCCGTCTCCTGGCCGCCGAGCTCGGCGAGCACGGGGTCAAGGTCAACGGCATCAATCCCGATGGCGTGGTGCGTGGTTCGGGGATCTTCGCCGGCGGCTGGGGCGCCAAGCGCGCTGCCGTCTACGGCGTCGAGGAGAAGGATCTCGGCAAGTTCTACGCGCAGCGCACCCTGCTCAAGCGCGAGGTGCTGCCGGAGAACATCGCCAACGCCGCGTTCGCACTCTGCACGTCCGACTTCTCGCACACCACCGGCCTGCACGTGCCGGTGGACGCGGGCGTCGCCGCCGCGTTCCTGCGATGAGCCGATCCACCCGGTCCGCCCAGGTCGCCGCGATCGACCTGGGCGCGACCAGCGGCCGGGTCATGCTGGCCGACGTCTCGCGCGGACGACTCGAGCTCGAACAGGTCGCCCGGTTCACCAACGACCCGGTCCACATCTGGAACGGGCGCAGGTCCGCTCTGCACTGGGAAGTCCCGGCGCTGTTCCGCGCCGCGTCGGCCGGCCTCGCCGAGGCGGGCAGGCAGTCCGACGATCTGGTCGGGATCGGGGTGGACTCCTGGGCGGTGGACTACGCGCTCCTGCGGGAGGGCCGCATGCTCGGGTTGCCGCACCACTACCGGGACACCCGGAGCGCGGCTGGGGTGGACGCCGTGCACGCCGAACTCGGTCCCGCGGACCTGTACGTGCGCAACGGTTTACAGTTCCTGCCGTTCACCACCGTGTACCAATTGGCCACCGAGAAGGCCGACGGGTTGCTCGATCAGGCCGACACCGCCCTGCTGATCCCCGACCTCATCACGTACTGGCTCACGGGCCGGCGCGGCACCGAACGCACCAACGCCTCGACCACCGGACTGCTCGGCATCAACGGGCGGTGGGACACCGCGATGATGGAGCGTCTCGGATTGCCCGTCGGCTTGTTCCCCGACCTCGTGGAGACCGGCACCGACCAGGGCCCGTTGCTCGGCGACGTCGCCGAGCGCCTCGGACTGTCGACGTCGACCCGCGTCACCGCGGTCGCGTCCCACGACACCGCGTCGGCGGTCGCCGCCATCCCGATGGACCCGTCGCGGTCGGCGTACATCTCGTGCGGGACCTGGGGTCTGGTCGGCGTCGAACTCGAGCAGCCGGTCGTCTCCCGCGACGGGTGGAAGGCCAACTTCACCAACGAGGTCGGCGCCGACGGCCGTATCCGCTACCTGCACAACGTGATGGGCCTGTGGCTGCTCAGCGAGACGGTCCGCCAGTACCAGCGCGAAGGGTATCGCGCCGATCTCGGTGAACTGCTCGCGCAGGCCGCCGAGGCGCCGGCGACGGTCGAGATCTTCGACACCGACGACGCCCGGTTCCTCCCACCGGGAGACATGCCCGGACGCATTCGCGACTGGTACGACGAGCGCGGCATGCGTCCGCCGATGACGCGCGCCGAGATGGTGCGCGCGATCGTCGAGAGCCTCGCGGCGGCCTTCGCCGACGGGGTGGCGCGAGCGGCCGAACTGTCCGGCACGACGGTGGAGACCGTCCATCTCGTCGGCGGCGGCTCGCAGAACCGGCTGCTGTGCCAACTCACCGCCGACCGGCTGGGTCTGCCGGTGCAGGCCGGTCCGGTGGAAGCGACCGCGCTGGGCAACGTGCTGATCACCGCCCGCGCCCACGGCCTGATCGATGGCGACCTCGAGGCGATGAGGTCTATCGTCGCCGATAGGTTCCCGCCGCAACACTACGCACCCCGACACTCCCGCGGCACGCGCTCCCGGACCGCGGTGGGGACAGGAAAGGCATGACCATGCAAGGCAGTTCTCCCATGAAGCGTCGAGTTCCCAAACCGCGCGACCTCGCGCCGCTGATGCAGTTCAAGAAGCCCCAGTTCGACGCGAAGAAGCGCCGTCTCGACGCCGCCCTCACCATCGAGGACCTGCGCGCGATCGCCAAGCGCCGCACCCCGAAGGCGGCCTTCGACTACACCGACGGATCGGCCGAGGCCGAGCTGTCCATCGAACGCGCGCGACAGGCGTTCGCCGACATCGAGTTCCACCCGGCCATCCTGCGTGACGTGTCCAAGGTCGACACCTCGTGCACGATCCTCGGCGGGCGTTCGGAACTGCCGTTCGGCATCGCACCCACCGGGTTCACCCGGATGATGCAGACCGAGGGCGAATACGCTGGTGCGCGCGCCGCCGGCCGGGCCGGGATCCCCTTCTCGCTGTCGACGATGGGTACGGCGTCGATCGAGGACGTCCGGGATGCGAATCCGCACGGCCGCAACTGGTTCCAGCTGTACATGTGGAAGGACCGGGAGCGCTCGATGGCCCTGGTCGACCGCGCGGCGAAGGCCGGATACGACACCCTGCTGGTGACCGTCGACGTGCCGGTCGCCGGGGCTCGTCTGCGCGACAAGCGCAACGGCATGTCGATCCCGCCGGCGCTGACCGCCAAGACCGTGCTCAACGCCATCCCGCGCCCGCAGTGGTGGATCGACTTCCTCACCACCGAGCCCCTGGCGTTCGCCTCGCTCGATCGATGGTCCGGAACGGTGGCCGAACTGCTGGACACGATGTTCGACCCCACCGTCACCTTCGACGATCTGGCGTGGATCAAGTCGCAGTGGCCGGGCAAGCTGGTGGTCAAGGGCATTCAGACCGTCGACGACGCCAAGGCCGTCACGGCCCTCGGCGCCGACGGCATCGTGTTGTCGAATCACGGAGGGCGCCAACTCGACCGCGCACCGATCCCGTTCCACCTCCTGCCCGAGGTGGCCCGCGAGGTCGGCGCGGACACCGATGTCATGCTCGACACCGGCATCATGAGCGGTGCCGACATCGTGGCGTCGGTCGCCCTCGGCGCGCGGTTCACGCTCGTCGGCCGGGCCTACCTGTACGGCCTGATGGCCGGCGGGGAGGCCGGGGTGGACCGGATGATCGAGATCCTCGGCGAGCAGATCGCACGTACGATGCGGCTGCTCGGTGTCGCCTCGCTGGACGAGCTGACACCCGCGCACGTGACCCAGCTCGAGCGGCTGGTGCCCCGGGCGCGTTCCTGAGGCTCGACTGCCGAGGTCGCGTGGGCATCAGACCGGCCGCCTACGCGACCTCCGCGTCCTCGCGGCGGTGGGCGAAGTGATCCACGAGGCCCACCACCAGCGCGATCAGCACCAGGACCGCGGCGGTCGCCAGCCCGATCTGGAACGCCCGCGCCCAGTCGCCTCCGGTGTTCGCCACCTGGGCGAAGAACACCGCACCGACGAGCGCGATCCCCGCGGCGGCCCCGATGCGCTGACCGGTCTGCAGGACGCCGCCGGCGATGCCCGCCTTGGTCACCGGCACCTGGTCGAGGCTGAGCGTGAGGTTGGGCGAGATCACGAGACCGGAACCGATACCCGCCACCAGCAGCGGCAGCGCGGCGGCGTACCCGACACCGGGACCAGACACGAGCGCGACGGCGACGATCGTCGCGATCATCCCCACGACCACCAGGCCCAGACCGAGCAACACCAGCGAGCGCCCGACCCGGTTGACGATGTTACCGCCGACGCTGGCCGACACCGCCGAGCCGAGCGCGAAGGGGGTCACCGCCAGACCGGCCTGCAGTGCCGAGTAGCCCAGGCCCTGCTGGACGAACAGCGTGTAGATGAAGAACACCGTGGTGAACCCGGCGAAGTAGACCATCGCGATGATGCACCCCAACGTGTACGACCGCATGGAGAACAACGAGAGGTCGACGAGTTGCTGGCGGCCGACGCGGCCCTGCCGGCGTTCCCACAGGACGAACGCACCGATCAGCACCGCCGCGACGACGAGCAGCAGCCATTTCCGCCCGCCGGGCCACTCCTGCTCCTGGACCATCGGCAGCATCAGCGCGAACACCCCGGTGCCCAGGAGCACAACGCCCACCGGGTCGAAACTCCCCCGCAGCGGTTGTTTGAGTTCCTCGGGCCGAGCCGGGATCAACCGGATCGCGGCGACGAAGGCCGCGATGCCGATCGGCACGTTCACGAAAAAGATCCAGCGCCACCCGTCGGCGGACCCGCCCAGCTGGATGAGGACCCCACCGAGCAGCGGCCCGACCGCGGTCGAGATACCGATGGTCGCGGCGAACATGCCGAAGGCCCGGCCACGCTCGGCCCCGCGGAACAGCAGCTGGATGAGCCCGGAGACCTGCGGCGCGAGAATGCCGCCCGCGACGCCCTGGATCAGGCGGAAGACGACGAGTTGCGTCGGACCCTGGGCGAACCCACATGCCGCCGACGCCAGCACGAACAGGGACAGCCCGA
This sequence comes from Gordonia sp. AC31, assembly GCF_031844505.1. Taxonomy (NCBI): domain Bacteria; kingdom Bacillati; phylum Actinomycetota; class Actinomycetes; order Mycobacteriales; family Gordoniaceae; genus Gordonia; species Gordonia sp. AC31. The sequence continues at coordinate 13,650 of NZ_JAUZVK010000034.1, read as the reverse complement.
TGAGGAAGGTCACCTTGCGGCCGCGTGCGTCCCCGACCCGGCCGGCCGGGACCAGGACGAGTCCGAAGGCGAGGGCGTAGCCGGACACGACCCACGACAGGTCGGCCGAGTCCGCGCCGAGTCCGGATTCGATGGACGGGAGCGCGACGTTGACGATCGAGACGTCGAGAAGGGTCATGAAACCGACCACCAGGCACACCGCGAGCGCCTTCCAGCGTCGCGGATCGGGTTCGTAGTCCGCGGAGAACGGGCTGGCCGGAGTCGACATGAAGCGCCTTTCCTACAGGGGGTACCGCGGGTGTTCGTAGTCAATCAGCTCGCGAGATGGGCGACCCTCCCGAGTCCGCGAAACGCGGGTACCGGCATCGCATCTGGTGAGATGGACACATGGGTGTGAGCATGCGGGACGTCGCGGCGGCGGCCTCGGTGTCGGTGGGCACGGTCTCGAACGTGCTCAACTCGCCCGGAAAGGTCTCGCCCGCGACCGTCGCGCGGGTCCAGGCGGCGATCGACCAGCTGGGTTTCGTGCGCAACGACGCCGCGCGCCAACTCCGTGCGGGCCGATCGCGTTGCGTCGGCATGGTGGTGCTCGACGTGGGCAACCCCTTCTTCACCGACATCGCCCGCGCCGCCGAACAACGGGCAGGCGACCACGACCTCACGGTGCTGCTCGGGACCTCCGACGACGACGAATCGCGCGAACAGGCCTATCTCGACACCTTCGACGAGCAGCGGGTGTTCGGTCTGCTCGTCTCGCCGATCGGCGACGATCTGCGGCGGTTCGACTCGCTGCGCCGTCGCGGCACCCCGGTGATCCTCGTCGACCGGGACGCCGGCGGCTCGCCCTTCGATTCCGTCGCGGTCGACGACATCGCGGGCGGGCGGCTGGCGGTGTCGCATCTGTGCGAGACCGGTCGTCGCCGGATCGTCTTCGTGGGCGGACCGCCCGGCCTGCGGCAGGTCGCGGACCGCCGGCGGGGCGCGCAGGAGGCGGTCGACGCCGTCGACGGCGCCACGCTCGACGTCGTGCAGACGGCGAACCTGAGTGTGCTCGCCGGACGTGAGGCGGGAAAGGCCCTGCTGACCAGGGCCCCCCGCGACCGACCGGATGCGGTGTTCTGCGCCAACGATCTCCTCGCGATCGGGGTCCTGCAGGCGTTGACGATGCTCGGCGGCGACGTCCGCGTTCCCGACGACATCGCGCTCATCGGTTACGACGACATCGATTTCGCCCGCTCGGCCGTCGTCCCGTTGTCGTCGATCCGTCAGCCGACCTCCCGCATCGGAGTCACCGCCGTCGACCTGCTGATGAGCGCGGCCGACGATCCCGCCGAACGCCACGTCCCGTCGAACCTGGTGTTCCAGCCCGAGCTGGTCGCCCGCGCGTCGACACTGGGCTGATGGTGTGACGCACGCCATCGACGGGTAGACGGTGTGAGGACTCTCCTAAATCTTGTGTAGTCCTGCAAGTTTGCAGGCTTCTGCAAGTTCCGTACCGTGGGTGAAGTGAACTCCCCCAGACTCCGCGAGGCGAAGAAGGCAGCGACCCGCTCGGCGCTCGCCCGCGCCGTGCTGCGGTTGTCCACCCGCGACGGCATCGATCACGTGACGATCGACGCCGTCGCGGCCGAGGCGAACGTCTCGGTCCGCACGTTCCACAACTACTTCAGCGGCAAAGAGGATGCGCTGCTGCACTTCGTGTCGTCGCTGTTCGACACGATCGTGGAACGGATCGAGGCCCGGCCGACGGACGAGAGCTTCTTCTGCTCGGTCCGGACCGCTCTCATCGAGGCCGCCACCTCGCCCGACGTCGGTGAACCCGCGGAGATCGTCGCGCTCCTTCGCCTTCTCGACACGGATCCGGGGCTGACGGCCAGGTCCCGCGACATGGAGCTGGGCGACACCGTCGAAACGCGTCTCGCCGAACTGTGCGCGCAGCGCGGACAGCCGGCACACACCCTGTATCCGCGCCTCGTCCTGCACAACGCGATCACCACCATCCGCGTCGCCCTCGAATTCTGGGTGACCCATCACGACGACACCCCGGGCACCGCTGCCGACCTGGCCACCGTGCTGGAGTCCGCCTTCGACCAGCTGGCCTCCGGACTGGCACATCCCATCCGACCCCTGAACGCCGACGGACCCGAGAACGGTCTCGCCGAACCATCCCCCGAGGAGCACTGACGTGGCAACACACCTGTACCGACTAGGGCGATGGGCGTACGAGAACCGCCTCAAGACCATCGCGATCTGGGTTCTGGTCCTGATCGGGCTGGGCATCGGCGCGAGCCTGCTGGCCAAACCGACCTCGGAGTCGTTCTCGGTCCCGGGCATCCCGTCGGAGCGCGCCCAGGACCTGATGATCGAACGCTTCCCCGGGGAAGCGACGTTCGGTTCCGACATCGGTGTCACGTATGTCGTCCGCGCACCGGAGGGTTCGACGCTGACCGAGCCCCGGTTCCAGAGCGCCATCGACTCGATGGTGGCCGGCCTCAAGACCGTCGAGAACGTGAAAAGCCCCGATTCGATCGCCAACCCGTTCGTCTCGTACGGCACCGAGCAATCCCCCGGTCAGCTTCGTGAGCTCTCGGCGACCTTCCAGCGGGAGACCTTCGGCAAGAGTGCGGACGAGGCCGCCGCCGACGCGCAGGCCACTTCGCCGATCAACGCGACGGGCACCGTTGCGCAACTCGGCGCCTCCTTCGACGTCGAGGCATCCTCGGACGTCACCGAGACCATGCGCGAACAGATGGACGCCATCGCCGACGACGCCCGGGCTGCCGGCCTCACCGTCGAGATGAAGGGTTCGGCCACACAGCAATTCGAGCTCGGGATCACCTCTGAGCTGATCGGCATCGGGGTCGGTGCGCTGATCCTCATCCTGACCTTCGCCTCCCTGGTCGCGTGGGGCATGCCGATCATCACCGCGATCGTCGGCGTCGCGATCGGCATGCTCGGCGTGCAGATGGGCACCCACTTCTTCGACCTCAGCAACGAGACACCGATTCTCGCGACGATGATCGGCCTCGCGGTCGGCATCGACTACGCGCTGTTCATCGTGTCCCGCTACCGCCACGAGATCCATCGGTCGGCGAACCGCGCCGACGCGGCGGGCCGGGCGGTCGGCACCGCGGGTTCGGCGGTCGTCTTCGCCGGCAGCACCGTCGTCATCGCTCTGGCCGCACTGGCCATCGTGAACATCCCGTTCCTCACCGCGATGGGTATCGCCGCCGCGGGCACCGTGGTGGCTGCCGTGCTGGTCGCGCTCACCCTCCTGCCGGCCATCCTCGGCCTGTTCGGCGGCAAGGCGTTCGCCGGACGCGTGCCGCGCCTCAACGCTCCCGATGTCGGACCGCACGATGCGGAGCGGTTGCACAACGGCCAGCGCTGGGTCCAGCGCATCGTGGCCCGGCCGCGCACCGTGACGGTCGCGATCGTCGGCATCCTCGTCGTCCTCGCGATCCCGATGGCCGGGCTCAAGCTCGCGCTACCCAACGACGGGACCGCCGAGCCGTCGGAGACGCAGCGCCGGGCCTACGACATGGTCGCCGAGGGTTACGGCCCCGGCGTGAACGGACCGCTGGTCGTCGTCGCGGACGGTCGCGAGATCCAGGACACCGGGGAGCGCCTGCGCGCCTTCGACTCACTCGTCGACGACCTGGGTCGCGTCGACAACGTCGAGGTGGCGCAGATCGGTGCCGGCGGGCTCAACGAGGCCCAGGACACCGCGAAGATCACCATCATCCCGTCGACCGCGCCGGCCGACGAGGCGACGCCCGCACTCGTGGAATCGCTCCGCGAGATGGAGTCCCGGGTGCAGGGCACGACGGGCATCTCCTACGGGGTGACCGGACAGACCGCGATCGAACTCGACATCTCCGACCGCCTGTCCAGTTCGCTGATCCCCTACCTCCTGGTCGTGGTGGGTCTCGCCTTCATCCTGCTGATCATCGTGTTCCGCTCGATCCTCGTGCCGCTGACCGCCGCGCTCGGCTTCCTGCTCAGCGTCGCCGCGACCTTCGGTGTGACCGTCGCCCTCTTCACCGACGGCGCCCTGGGGATCGTCGACAACCCGCAACCGCTGGTGTCGTTCCTGCCGATCATGTTGGTGGGCATCGTGTTCGGACTCGCCATGGACTATCAGGTGTTCCTGGTGACCCGGATGCGGGAAGCGTACGTGCACGGCGCCGACGCGAAGACCGCGGTGGTGGAGGGATATCGCCACAGCGCCCGCGTCGTGGCGGCGGCCGCGGCCATCATGATCTCGGTCTTCGCCGCATTCATGCTGCAGGACATGGCCTTCATCATGGTGATGGGCTTCGCCCTGGCCGCCGCGGTGTTCCTGGACGCCTTCGTCGTCCGGATGACCCTGATGCCGGCGGTGCTCACCGTCCTCGGCGACAAGGCGTGGTGGATCCCGCGCTGGCTCGACCGCATCCTGCCCGACGTGGACATCGAGGGCGAGAAGCTCGGCATCGGCGACGACGCGGCGCGACCGGCGGACCCGGCGGGGGCCGACACGGACTCCGAGGTCCGCGCCGGCCGCTGAGAGAGCTCAGTCGACCCGGAACTCCCCGAGTTCGGACCAGGTGTCGCCCTCGATCGTCGTGTTGATGACGTCGGGTGTGCGCTGGAGGTACTTGGGGAGTTCCTGCTGGGCCTGCTTGAAGTGCGGGGCGGTGACATGTGCCTCCGCGGCATCGTCGTCGAACGCCTCGACCAGGACGTAGGTGTTGGGGTCCTCGAGCGATCGCGACCAGTCGAACCACATGTTACCCGGTTCGGCGCGGGTTGCCTCGGTGAACTCGCGGGACAACTCGGGCCACTCGTCGGCGAATTCGGGCTTGATGGGGAACTTCACGACGATGAGGATCATGATTCGACCCTAGTCGTTCGCGGCCGGGCCGAGCGTCGCAGCATGCGACTGGGACGGCTGTTCCAGAACCGGTCACAAAGTGTCGCCCCCGGAACGCCGGGATTCGCGAGACCCCGGTCGCGGCAGCGCCTACAGTGTGAAACAGACAACAATTGTCCTCACTTCAGGCTGCAACGGAGGCACCATGCCGGACATCACCAAGTTCTACATCGACGGTCAGTGGGTCGAGCCCGCCGAGCTCAACCTCATCGACGTCATCAACCCGGCCACCGAGAAGTCGGCCGGACAGGTCGCCATCGGCAGCGCGGCCGACGTCGACGCAGCGGTCGACGCCGCCCGTCGCGCATTCGTCACCTGGGGACAGACGACCGTCGAGGAACGTCTCGAAGTCCTCAACCGGATCATCGCCGAGTACCAGAACCGCATGGGCGACCTCGCCGCCGCGGTCACCGAGGAGATGGGTTCGCCGGTCGGCCTCACGAACGCCGCCCAGGTGCCGATCGGTCTCGGCCACCTGATGACCGCCGCCGCGCAACTCCCCGACTTCAAGTTCGTCGAGGACCGCGGCAGCTCGCGCATCGCCAAGGAGCCGATCGGCGTGTGCGGCTTCATCACTCCGTGGAACTGGCCGCTCAACCAGGTCATGTGCAAGGTCGCCCCGGCACTCGCCACCGGTTGCACCATGGTCCTCAAGCCCTCCGAGGTCGCGCCGTTCAGCGCGGCGATCGTCGCCGAGATCTTCGACGCCGCCGGCGTACCCGCAGGCGTGTTCAACCTCGTCAACGGTGACGGCCCCGGCGTCGGCGCCGCGCTGTCGAGCCACGAGGGCATCGACATGATCTCGTTCACCGGGTCCACCCGCGCCGGCATCGAGGTCGCCAAGAGTGCCGCGCCGACCGTCAAGCGCGTCGCCCAGGAACTCGGCGGCAAGAGCCCGAACATCATCCTCGACGACGACGACTTCGCGAAGAACGTCGCCGGCGGCATCGCGACGATGATGATGAACTCGGGCCAGTCCTGCAACGCCCCGAGCCGCATGCTGGTCCCCGCCGGCCGCGTCGACGAGGTCGCCGAGATCGCCAAGGGGGTCGCCGCCGAGCTCACCGTCGGCGATCCCACCACCGACGTGAAGCTCGGCCCGGTCGTGTCCGAGGCGCAGTTCGACAAGATCCAGGGTCTCATCGAGCGTGCCGTCGCCGACGGCGCGACCGCGGTCGTGGGAGGTCCCGGGCGCCCCGAGGGTCTCGAGACCGGCTACTACGTGAAACCGACCGTGTTCACCAACGTCACCAACGACATGGAGATCGCCCGCACCGAGGTGTTCGGCCCGGTCCTCGTCGTCATCGGTTACGACTCGATCGACGAAGCGATCAAGGTCGCCAACGACACCGAGTACGGCCTCGCCGGCTACGTCTCCGGCAAGGATGTCGACGAGGTCCGCCGCATCGGATCGCAGATCCGTGCGGGTTCGATCTCGCTCAACGGCGCCCAGCTCGACCCGAGCGCACCGTTCGGCGGATACAAGAAGAGCGGCAACGGCCGCGAGTGGAGTGACTACGCCTTCGACGAGTTCCTCGAAGTGAAGTCGCTGCTCGGTTTCGGGGCCTGACAACAGCCCGTTCCCTTTCCCGTCGACGCCGGGCGCATCCTCAACGGATGTGCCCGGCGGCGTCGTTCGTCGAGAGCCGCGGAGTCGCGCCCACTGCGGTACCCCAGGATTTCGCAAGGCCCGGACAGGACTGCGCGAACGTCCTACGCTTGCCGAACGACTTCGATCCGGCGGCCCGGCGCCTACCGATCGAATCCACATTCTTCGGGGGAAGAGCGTCCGCGCGGCGCACATGGGGGAACGGTGCTTCGAGTGATTCTTCGTGCGGTCTGTGCCGCATGTCTGGTGATGCTGTGTCTGGCCGCCGCGCCCGCAATGGCGGCACCCGCTGCGTCGCGAGTGGTCTCGATCGTGCAGGAGTCCCCGACCCGCGCCGCGGTCTGGGTCTACTCGGCGGCGATGGCCAAGAACATCAAGCTCTTCGTCCTCACGCCACGAACGAAGACCGGACCCCGGCCGACGCTCTACCTCCTGGACGGGGCGGGTTCGCGCGGCAACGACAGTGGGTGGCGCGGAGCCGGCAATGCCGACGAGTTCTTCGCCGACAAGGACGTGAACGTCGTACTCCCGACGGGTGCGTACGGCAGCCAGTACGCCGACTGGCAGCGTCGCGATCCGCGCGTCGGACAACCGATGTGGGAGACGTTCCTGACCAGGGAACTCCCGCCCCTCATCGACGCCCGCTTCGAGTCGAACGGTTCGCGCGGGATCGCGGGCGTCTCGATGGGCGGGCAGGCGGCGTTCACGCTCGCGTCACGGGCCCCGGCGCTGTACCGCGCGGTGGCCTCGATCAGCGGATGTCCTCCGGTGTCCTCCCCGCAGGGAGAGTCGTATGTGCGGGCCACCCTCGCCCGGGGTGGGGCGAACGCCGACAACCTCTGGGGGCCGGTCGGTTCGGCCGGATGGCGGGACCACGACCCGGCGCGGCATCTGGACCGTCTCCGCGGCAAGGCCCTGTACCTGTACTCCGGTGCGGGCCGGCTCGGTCCCGCCGACCTCAAGCGGAACGTGACGCCCGAGGAAGGCCTCTACCAGGTGGTACTCGCCGCATCGTCGGCGTTCGAGATCGCGACCAGCGACTGTTCGCGCCGGTTCGCCGGGTTGTTGCGCGGTGCGGGTCTGCCGTTCACCGACGCGTTGCAGGAGGTCGGAACCCACCATTGGTACTACTGGGAGAAGGAACTCCCCAACATGTGGGCGGCGATCTCGCCGGCACTCTGAGGCGAATCACGGAATCCGGTCAGCCGCGTGGCTACCATCTCCGCATGCAGATCCCCGTCGCGTCCGATACCGGTCCCGTCCTCGACACCGAGGTGTTCGGCGACGGCGAACCGCTGCTGCTCATCGGCGGCATGTCCGCACACCGCGGGATGTGGACCGATGAGCTCCTCGACGCCCTCACCCCGCACTTCTCGGTGGCCGCCTACGACCATCGCGGCATCGGCACGAGCAGTCGGGCCGAGGGACCGTTCACCATCGCCGACCTCGCCGCCGACGCCCGCGGAATCCTCGACGGCCTCGGCTGGGACTCCGCCCACGTGCTGGGCACGTCGATGGGCGGCATGATCGCGCAGGAACTCGCCCTGAACTCGCCGGACCGGGTGCGCAGTCTCGTCCTCGGCTGCACCACCGCGGGCGGCCCCGGGGCCATCGGCGCACCCGGCTCGTCTGGCGCCGCCCGCCTCGTCGAGGCGATCTCGTCGCGCGACGCCGACCGCGTCGCCCGCATCGCGTTCGAGGTCAATCTGTCTCCCGAGTTCATCGCCCGCGCCGGCGCCTTCGACCATTTCGTCTCGCTGTCGAGGCAGCGCCGCGTTCCGTCGGCAGTCGTCGCGTGGCAGGCGGGCGCCTGCGCGGCACACGACACCCGCGACCGGATCGGCTCACTCGACATGCCGACGGCGGTCATCCACGGCGACGTCGACGAGATGATCGCGGTCGCCGAGGGCGAGCGGCTCGCCGACCTCATCCCGCAGGCCACCCTGGCGCGATGGTCCGACGTCGGACACATGTTCTGGTGGGAACGTCCGGACGAGACCGCCGAGATCATTCGGAAAAATGCGCTCACCCGGTAACGCGGGTCCACTCTCCGAACGACATCCCTGACATCGGCACCGTGTAGTCGGGTGGCCGCGTATGTCAGGAGCTCCATGTCGCACTCGCACAGCGAACCGCCCGTCCCCTCCACCCCCGCGGGCCAGACGCCCGAGTCGCCACGCCGACCCTCACCTCGTCGCCGACTCCTCACCGGCATCTCGGTGGTCGCGATCCTCACGCTCGGCCTGTTCGGCGCGAGCACGCTGATCAACTCGTCGAACACCGCCAGCGCTCTGCGTGGGCATCCCGAAGTGCTGCGGCCGGGCTGCACGTGGGACTCCTCCGGGAACTACGTCCAGAACTGCAAGGTCTGGTCGGAGTCGCAGAAACGGCACGTGATCGTGCAGATCCGCGCCTCGAGCGGCAGCGACAGCGGCGTCTACCTGCTCGACGGCATGCGTGCCAGCGAAACCCGCTCGGCATGGACCACCGACGTGCAGGCCGCCAAGGTCTACGACGCCAAGGCCGACACCACCCTGGTCATGCCGGTGGGCGGCGCATCGTCGTTCTACACCGACTGGGACGGCGGCGCCGGTGACAAGAACACGGTCATCAAGCAGGAGACCTTCCTGACCTCGGAGCTGCCCGGTTACCTCGAGCGTGAGTTCGGCGTGGCCCGCAACAACAACGCGATCATCGGACTGTCGATGTCCGGCGGGCCCGCGGTGACCCTCGCCGAGCGCCACCCCGAGCAGTTCAAGGTCGTGCAGGCGATGTCGGGCTACTACCAGACCGACAACCCGATCGGCGCTCTCGGCGTGTTCGCCACGCAGACCATGGTGTCCAACTACGTCAACGGCGTCGTCAACATGTGGGGCGCGCCGGGCGGCACCCGCTGGACCGACAACGACCCGTCCAAGAACCTGACGCAGCTGGCCGACAACGGCCAGGTTCTCATCATCTCCTCGGGCAACGGTTTCCTGACGCCGTCGGAGATGGCCAAGCTGTCGCCGCAGGACCAGCTCAGTGCGATGGCTCTGGAGATCCTGTCCGCGGTGTCGACCGTGCTCATGCAGTTGCAGGCCAAGCAGGCCGGCGTATCGGTGATCTCGTTGCCGAACTACGGCGGCCACACGTGGGAGAACTGGGGACGTGCGCTCGGTGACGGCAAGGAGCACGTGCTGACCACACTGCGCAACAACCCGCCGGTGACCACGAAGACGACCGTCGTCTCCGCCTCGGGCAGCCCCGATCCCGACGGCCCCGCGAAGGTGACCCTGGCGGCGAAGAAGGCGGCCGAGGAATCGCCGGCGCTCGACCTGTCGGGTCTGTCGGCCCGTGGTTCGGATGAGACCGAGTCCGCCTCTCAGTCGGCCTCCTCGTCCGCCGAGTCGTCCGCAGCGGAGTCGTCGGCCTCCGGGTCGTCCTCGGCCGACCTCGCACCGTCCGCGGTGTCGGGCTCGGAGTCGGTGGACGCTTCCGTCCCGGAATCGGCCACCAGTTCCGAGACGAGCACGCCGACCGTGCCCCAGCTCGCCCCGACGGGGCCCGTCACACCCGGTAACTCGAGCAGCACCCCGGTCCCGTCCCGCTGACCGGCTCTCCCGCTCACGGTTTCCGTTCCCGCTCACCGGAAGAGGTGTGAGCGGGAACGGACCGTGTGAGGGACCGATCCCGTCGACTCACCTGCTGCTAGCGTTCAGCCATGACCGCCGACCCCGATCTCGCCGACCTCGTCGGCGTCGACACCATCGTCGTGGTCGTGGCGTCCGGTGTGATCCTCATCTGGGCACTCGCCTTGGGCGTGTGGAAGTACCACGGCATCCGCACCTCACCGGACCGGACGGCCCATGTGTATGTCGACATCGCGCACCGGGCCGCGCTGATGTACTCGTTCGCCACCCTGGTGCTCGCCGCGCTGGTCGAGCTCAGCGCCTTCCCGACGACCGTCAACGCGATCGCCGCGGCGGTCCCGATCGTCTTCTTCGTCGCGGCGATCGCCGCGTATTGCATCCACGGCGCCCTGCGGGACACCACGAATCAGTTCGTCGACCCGACTCCCGGCACCTACCTGTTCATGCTCGCGCTCATCGTGGGCGAGATCGGCGGCGTGCTGGTCCTGCTGGCCGGGGTAGTGGTGCGACTGACGTGAGTGGTCGCGCGATGGTCACGGGCGCGCGGTGTGACCGCGCAGCCAGGTGATCACCGCGTCGAGCACCACCGCCTGCTCGGGTTCGTTGAAGATTTCGTGGAACAGGTCGTCGTAGATCACGAGCGTTTTGTCCGCCGACCCGGCGAGCCGCTCGACGAGTTCGCTGCCGCGCGGGTCGGTGAGCGCGTCCTCGCTGCCGTGCATCACCAGGATGGGTAGTTGCAGTGACGGCAGGCGCTCAGGAAACGACCGCATGGTGCCGATCATCGCCCCGCCCAGCCCGGCCGGGATCTTGCCGCGCGTCACCAGCGGGTCGGCGTCGTAGGCGGCCACGACGTCCGGATCCCGGGAGATGCTCGACGAACTCAACTCGGTGGTGGGCAATCCCGGTGCGATCCGGCCGATCAGCGGCGCGAATCGGACGGCCAGATCGGGCAGGTCGTCACCGGGCAGCACGGCCGCTCCCGACAGGATCAGTCCGTCGAGCTTGTCCTGGTGGTCGAGCGCATAGTCGAGAGCGATGCACCCGCCCATGCTGTGCCCGATCAGGAACGTCGGGACGCTGCCGTCGGCGACATGGGCGAGCACGGTGTCGAGGTCGTCGGTGAAGTCACCGAACCGGCGCAACCGGAGTCGCTTGCCACCCGAGCGGCCGTGACCGACGTGGTCCGGTATCGCGACGAGGTAACCGTCGTCGACGAGCCGACGGGCCACATGCAGATACCGTCGTCCGTGTTCGGCGAGTCCGTGCACCACGACGACCACGCCGCGCGGGCTGTCCGCGGGCCGGTGGACGTCGTAGACGATGGTGTGCCCGTGCCGGCCGCGAAAACTGTGTTCTTCCGGTGTCATTCCCTGATCTCGTTTCGGTGTTCAGTGCCAGCCGAGTCGGGCAGCGACCGACTTGCCTGCCGACTCGAGGGCGCCGAGCGGACGGAAGGCGGCCTCGCCGATACCGACGAGTGCCTCGACCCGCCCGACCACCCGTTCGAGCCGCCCGACGATGTCGGACATGCGGTCGACGGTGGCGTCGACCTGGTCGAGGGTTCCGGAGAGTCGCACCAGCGTCACGTCGAGTTTCGCGATCGTCGAGTTCAGCCCGTCCAGGGTGGGGCCGAGTCCGTCGAGGGTCTCCCCCATGTCGGCGATGATGCCCTCGAGTTGCTCGACGGTCACGTCGGCGTTGAGCGCGGCCTGCGCCAGCTTCTTGATCCGTTGACGTTCCGGCGGTCTCGATGATGTGTGCTCGCCCCTGTCGGCCATGAGGTGGATTATGGCCCATCGGGGTCCGCCCGGGTGTCGGGTCGGGTGAACCCTTCGTGGACACTCCGCTCTCGCCGCACCCCAGGGGACGGGGGTGTCGTGGGGCGGTCACGCCAATTGCGGGGCGACTTTCGACGCGACGAGCTCGAGGTGATCGAGATCCGACAGATCAAGGGTCTGCAGATACATGCGCGTGACGCCCAGCTCGCCGTAGCTCGCGATCTTCGCGGCGACCTCGTCCGGGGTTCCGGCAGCCCCGTTCTCGCGCAGCTCGTCCGGTTCCCGGCCGATTGCCTCGGCCCGGCGCCGGAACTCGGCTTCGTCTCGGCCGCAACACAATACGAGTGCGGCGGAGTAGGTGAGCGACTCCGGGTCGCGGCCGGCGTCGACGCACGCCGTCCGGACGCGCCCGATGAGATCCCCGGCGACGTCGAGTGGTTGGAACACGACATTGAACTCGTCGGCGAAACGCGCCGCCAGCGCAGGCGTCCGCTTCTTGCCACTGCCTCCGATGATGATCGGCGGGCGCGGATGCTGCACGGGTTTGGGCAGGGCCGGCGACTTCGAGAGGCGAAAGTGCGTGCCCTCGTAGTCGAACTCCTCGCCCAGCGGGGTCTGCCACAACCCGGTGATGATCTCGAGGTTCTCCTCTAGGCGGTCGAACCGCTCCTTCAACGGCGGGAACGGGATTCCGTACGCCTCGTGCTCACCCTCGTGCCAGCCCGTTCCGATTCCCAATTCGACACGGCCACCGCTCATCTGATCGACCTGGGCGACTGCGATCGAGAACGGCCCGGGTAGCCGGAAAGTGGCCGACGAGACGAGCGTCCCCAGCCGGATTCGCGAGGTCTCGCGCGCCAAGCCCGCCAACGTGATCCACGCGTCGGTCGGCCCGGGGAGGCCGTCGCCGCCCATTCCGGCGAAATGGTCGGAACGGAAGAAGGCATCGAAGCCCAGGTCCTCGGTCGCCTTGGCGACGGTGAGCAGATCGTCGTAGGTCGCACCCTGCTGGGGCTCGGTGAAGATTCGCAGTTGCACGTTTCCAACCTACGCGCGCTGGGCACACGACCGGTGGCGAGGCGGCGTGCGAAGCGGACCCCATCCGGCCCGGCGGCCATTCCGAATCGCTCCACGCACGACACCGTTCCTCGACAAAGGAGTCCAACATGAAGACAGTCACGCGCACAGCTCTGGGTTTCGTCGTCGCCGCCGCAGGTGCGACCGCAGTATCGCTCGCCGCCGCGCCGTCCGCCGGCGCCGCGCCCACCGTATGTCCGGCACTTCCCGGCCAGTCCGCCTCTGCGGCCTCGTGTAGCGCCGACTCCGGCCCGACCGGACTCTCGCTCGCCATCACCGACAACGGCGGCGAAGCCAACGTCACCGCCGACAACTTCGCCGGACCCGCGGCCATCGCCCTCGGTCCCGGAGCGACGGTCACCATGGACGGCATCCGTCCCGGCCTGGCCATCGGTATCGCCGGACCCGGCGGCGAGGTCGTCGTCGACGGCAAGAACGGCCCGACCTGCAAGGGGCCGGCGTTCGCGGGCGACTTCCAGACCTTCAAGGGCTGCCTGTCCTGACCGTCCCGCACCGGCGCCTGAGGTGCGACGTGGATAGCGACCAACCCCCTGCTCCCTGAGGAGCGCCCGGAGCTTGCGGAGGGCGCGTCACGAAGGGTCTTCGCAACCCGACTCACCAGGACCCTTCGTGACG
>NZ_JAUZVK010000033.1:0-26236 GCF_031844505.1 Gordonia sp. AC31 | reverse complement strand
TAGCGCAAGCACCAACCCACCGCTCCCTGAGGTGCGAGTAGCGATAGCGACGAGCCACGAAGGGCACGAACCGATCTCACGGTTCGTGCCCTTCGTGGTTCGCTGCTTTCGCAACTGGAGGCCAGGGGTAGACAGGGTGTGAAAATCTCGTCCCCCTGAGCACGATCGAAGGGAAATATGCCCTTCGATCACGCTGAGAGGGACGGGTTTTGGCACGCCAGTGGTCCAACTGTGCGCAACCTCAGACCCCAACGGGTGAAGAGCGACGGCGACGACCTCAGCAGAGCCCCTCCCCGCTGGTTGAGCCGGCACCGAGCGAAGCGAGGCGCCCACCCCCGCTGGTTGAGCCGGCACCGAGCGAAGCGAGGCGCCGTGTCGAAGCCACCTGGTGACCCGAAATCGCCAGAGTGATTAGCGCGCTACAACCCTCTACGACGCCCCGAGAATGCTGATCTCGAAGACGAGCGTGTCGCCGACCTCGATACCGGCCTGTGGGTTGCCGGAGGCGTAACCGTCGGCCGACGTCATGGCGACGCCCACCTTCGACCCGACCTTCCGTCCCGCGATGGCCTTGCTGAACCCGGGGATCACGCCGTCGAGCGGGAACGTCACGGGGGAGCCGTTTGCGTAGGCGCTGTCGAAGGTCTCGCCGGTGCGGCCGTTCACACCGACGTAGCAGACCGACACCGACGCGGTGTCCGGCACGACGGCACCGTCACCCTCGACGAGCGTCTTGACCTGGGTCTCGTCGACGCTGAACGGGTTCTCGACGGTGATGTTGGGGGCTTCGGTCGCGGTGGACGCGACCATCTGCAATCCACCGGTGGTACCCTTCTCGCTCCACTGCGGGGTGGCGTCCGCATTCGCGGGTGCGGTCGGGCAGCTCTCCGCTCCCGCCGCCGGGGTCTCGGCGCCGCCGGTCGCCGCGGTTGCGGTGGGTTCGGTTGTGCCCGAACCGGAATCGGAGTCGGAGCTGCAACCGGCGACAGCCAGGACGAGAGCGGTGCCGAGGGCGAGGGTCACGTTCTTGATGTTCACCCTCGGAACGCTACCCGAGGCGCGGCCCCTCACCGAGAGCCTCGACCGGCCAACAGTCGAGCAGCCCGTTCGAGATCGGCCCGCACCGCTTGCGCCGCCGGCCACCGCGTCGCGGTCAGCACCAGCCCGCCGATCGCGGGCACCGTCAGCACCGCCTCGGCATGCACGTCGGTGCGGGCCTCGCGTTCGGCGAACGTCAACGTCAGCACCGCATCAACGGACCGCCACCGTCCGATCTCCTGCCACCGTCGACGAGACTCGCAGGCGGTCACCTCCATCCGCGGCGACACCCCGGGTACGACGGTGACGTCGGTCCAGCTGGTGCCGACGTCACCCGCCCGGTCACCGACCGGCCGGAGGTCGTCGATGCGACGCAGACTCGACTGCCATTCCGGTCGGTTCGTCGGGTCAGCGAGGTAGTCGAAGGTGACCTCGATCGGGGCGTCGAACGAGACCACCGTGTCGATGACGGTGATGCGGGCGGGGGAGAGCATCAGCGGATGAGCTCCGCGAGTTGTTCGACCTCGGCGACGCTGCCCGGCGACACGAGCATCATCGTCACCCCGCACGACTCCCAGACCTTGATCTGTTCACGCACGTGGTCCAGGTCGCCGACGATCGCCGAGTCGTCCACCACGGCGTCGGGGATGATCTGCGCAGCTTCGTCTTTGCGGTTGCTGCGGAAGAGTGCGGTCACCTCGTCGACGACGTCGGCGTACCCCATCCGGCGGTACACCTCGGCATGGAAGTTGGTGTCCTCACTGCCCATCCCGCCCATGTACAGCGCCAGGAACGGTTTGATCGCGGCGTAGGTGCCCTCGCGGTCATCGGTGACGACGATCTGGGCGGTTGCGCACACCTCGAAGTCTTCGCGACTGCGTCGTGCACCCGGGCGGGCGAAACCCTCGTCGAGCCACTCGTTGTACGTGTCGGCCATACGCGGCGTGTAGAACAACGGCAACCAGCCGTCGGCGATCTCCGCGGCGAGCGCTACGTTCTTCGGCCCCTCGGCGCCGAGCATGACGGGGATGTCGCTGCGCAGCGGGTGCGTTATCGGCTTGAGCGTCTTGCCCAGTCCCGATGCGCCCTCCCCGGCGAACGGCAGGGGATAGTGCGGTCCGGCGCTGCTGACCGGCGCCTCGCGCGCCCACACCTGACGCATGATGTCGATGTACTCGCGCGTCCGGGCCAGTGGCTTGGCGAACTTCTGCCCGTACCAGCCTTCGACGACCTGCGGACCCGACACACCCAGCCCGACGATGTGCCGACCGCCGGACAGGTGGTCGAGGGTCAGCGCGGCCATCGCGCACGCGGTCGGTGTGCGGGCCGAGAGCTGCAGCACCGACGTCCCGAGCCGGACACGTTCGGTCGACGACCCGAGCCAGGCCAGCGGGGTGTAGGCGTCGGATCCCCAGGCCTCGGCGGTGAAGATGCTGTCGAAGCCGGAGGCCTCGGCCGCGGCGACGATCTCGGCGTGATGGGTCGGCGGTTGCGCACCCCAGTAGCCCAGTTGCAGACCGAGTTTCACTGGCTGACCCCCTCGGACTCCGCTGTGTTCTCTGACTCCGCGGCGGCCTCGGCGGCGATCTGATCGAACTGCGCCCCCATGGCCGCGGCGACGGCCTGTGCGCCCGACAGCGGGCGGACCATGACCATGAGGTCGTCGATCTTGCCGTCGTCGTTGACGTGGATGAAGTCGCAACCGGTGATCTTCTTGCCGCCGACCACGGCCTCGAAGACGAGCGCCGAGTCGTGTCCGCCGGCGTCGTTGATCTCTCGGATGTAGCGGAAGAAGACCCGCAGCACGCCCCGCAGGATGGCCGACGTGATGGCCTTGCCCGGATACGGCTTGAACGCGACCGGACTGGTGAAGACCACATCGTCAGCGAGCAGCGCCCTCATCGCCTGCTCGTCACGCGCCTCGACGGCCTCTCGGAACTGCTTCATGCGTCGACCTCCCTGTCGATGATCCTGCGTCGACGCTAGTGGATGCCGGGCCGGTTGCGGACGGAAGGCGAGGAGCCAGCAGGACGACCAGCGCCGCCGCCAGCATCGCGATACCCACCCACCCGATCGCGGTGATGGATTCGGAGAGCACTCCGACGGCCAGTGCGGTCGCGACAGCAGGCTCGATCAGGGTGATGGTGGTGGCGGTCGAACTGTCGATCCGACCGAGTCCACGACTGAACAGCACGTACCCGAGGAACTGCGGAACCAGGACGAGGTAGGCGAGAACGCCGAGGGTTTCGGGGTGTGCGACCACGGCCGGTACCCCGACCGCGACGACCGGCAGCAGGAACACCCCGCCCAAGCCCATGACCGTCCCGGCCGCGGCGCCGCGCGGCACCGACCTGTTCATGAGCCGACGCATCGCCCACGACAACCCGGCGTAGGTGATGCCCGCGAGCAGGCCGAGGCCGACGCCGAGCGCCGACGACGAGCTCTCGCTGAGTCCGTCCGCATGCGACGACTCGCTCCGCGACACGGCCAACGCCGCACTGCCGACGATGCCGAGCGCGCATGCGATGGTCCACCGCAGGGTCAGCCTCCGCCCGTCGGCCACGCGCTCGATGACCGCCGACACCAGCGGAGCCGACGCCAACGACACGACGGTTCCGAGCGCGACGCCGCCGACCCGCATGGACCCGAAGAAGCAGAGGGGGTAGATCAGCACGCAGATCCCACCGAGAAGAGCGACCCGCCACTGTGCCGTCACCGACGACCACGCGGCCTGAATCCCGCGGGCGTTGACCGCCGCCTGCAACAAGCCGCCGCCACACATGGCCACGGCGCCGACAGTCACGGCACTGAGTTCGGGCGCCATCGCGGCGGCGGTACCCGACGTGCCCCACAGGATGGCGGTCAGGGCGACTGCCAGCATCCCGATGCGTTCGGTCCGACGGGCCTGGCTCATCCGTGGGTGCCGACCGGCGACGCCGGATGGGGGTGCCGCGCATAGAACTCGAGGTGCCGACGTGCCGCGTCGTCCCACGTGAGAGATGCGGCCAGGCTTCGGCCCGACACGATGCGGTCGGGGTCGGGCACGAGAGAGGCGTCGAGGGCGTCGGCCAGTTCGGCGACGGTCGAGGCGTAGGAGACGGTCGTACCGAAGACCTCGCGCAGGATGGGGAGGTCGCGCGCGACGACGGGACGCCCCGCGGCGAGGGCTTCCATCGCGGCCAGGCCGAAGCCCTCCTTCACCGATGGGAACGCGAACACCCGGCAGGCGGCGACCAGTGCCGGCAGGTCGTCGTCGGGCACATTCCCGAGCACGATCGGTTCGACGTCGAGTTCAGCTCGCCGACGGTCGAAGTCGGCACGGTAGTCGCGGTAGTCGAACAGGGTCTCGCCGCCCGCGAAGACGAGCTTCAGGCCCGGGTGACGTTCGCGCAGTACGGCATACGCCTCCAGAAGGTCGATGCTGCCCTTGCGCGGTTCGATCCCCCCGACGGCGAGCACGTAGTCGCCCAGCTGATCCGACCAGTGTCGTCGTGCCTCGAGAGACTCCGGGGAGTCCGACGCCGCGCTCGCGAAGCGTTCGTAGGCAACGCCATTCGGGATCACCGTCGGATGCAAGTCCCAGCCCTGTTCGACTTCGTCGGCCACCGCACGCGACACACAGATGCGGGCGTAGGGGTTGACGACGGCCTTCTCGTGGCAGTCGACGAGGATCGGTGTCGTGAACTGGTCGAGATGGTGGATCGTGCGGATGCACGTCCCGACGGCGTTGGCGCTGATGCAGTCCTGGGCGTGCACGATGTCGAAGTCGGCCGGCTCGAAGGCGGCCCGCAGGGTGTCGATGGACCGCACGATGCGTTCGGTGATCGTCTCGTTCTCCCGGTCGGGGAACGGGACGAGCCGCACCCGCACAGCCGGATCCACCGCGCGGAAGAAGCCCTCGTCGCCACCGCGGGCGAGCGACCACACCGTCACCTCGGCGCCGAGACGAGCCATCGCCTCGGCCAGGTTCAACGTATGGACGACGCCGCCACGGGGTTTCGTCGAATAGGTCAGGAGAGCGATGCGTAGACTCGGCGTGCCGCTCATCGCTGGTCCGCCGACATCGTCGACCGGTAGGTGTCCGGCCGGAGTTCGGCGAGATGACTCAGGACGCGACGGGCCCGGTCGACCTCGGCGTCGACATCGACTGTCACCGTGGCCATTCCGCCTTTCGATCGAGTGGTCGCCAGAATGTCACCGCCGGGTCCGACGACCTTGGCCTGACCGAGGAAACGCAGCGATCCCATGACCCCGGTCTGGTTCGACGACACGACGAACACCTGGTTCTCCGCGGCGCGGGCGCAGTCGTAGAGGTCGAACAGGCGGGACTGGCGGTCGGCGGGCAGGCGAGCGGCGCGGTCGGTGACGCTGGCGGGCCACGCGGACAGTGCCGCGATGATTCGCGCGCCGTCGAGGGCGAGCGTGCGCGCCGACTCCGGGAACGTCTTGTCGTAGTCGATCAGCATGCCCAGACGGCCGACCGGGGTGTCGAACGAGCCGAACTGATCGCCCGCCGCGTAGGCGAGGGCCTCGCCGGCGGGTTGATGGACCTTGCGGTGTGTGCCCAGGACACCGTCTCCGGTAACACAGACGGCGGTGTTGAACCGCTGATCATCGACCGCTTCGGTGTACCCGATACACACGGTCATGTCACCGGCGGCGGCCGCGATCGCCGCGAGTTCCGGACCGTCCGGGTACAGCGCCGGGGGCAGTTCGGCCGGGTCGGGTCGTCGAAGATCGCCGAGGTATCCGCCCAGTGAGGCGTCGGGGAAGACGAGAAGGTCGACGCCGTCGCGCGCCGCGGATTCGACGATGCCGACCGCTTTGGCGACACCGCGTTCCACGTCGCGTCCGAAGTGCGCGGCGAGGGCGCCGAGGGTGACCGTCCTCATGGGCGAAGGGTACCGGTCGGATCCGTCGGCCGGCCGGGTCGCTGGGGAATCATGCGACGCCTAGTCCGGTGACCGTCGACGCGACGGCGACAGTCGTCTCGCCGTCGGGCCACCGCAGCCGCACGCCCGGTGAGGCGGTCAGCCGGCCGCAATCGGCGGTCGTCACCGGAGCGGGAGTGGGCACAGTGCGTCGGGTGCCGGCGCGGTCGGTGCTCAGCATCGCGTAGCCCGGGAAGCAGGTGAGCCACGCACCCATCGACGCGTCGCCGGGTCGCGGCACTGCCGTCACGTCCACCTCTGCACCGGTTCCCGACGCTTCGGCGAGCATGCCGAGCGTGCCGGCGATCCCGGCCATGCTGACGTCCTTGGCCGACGCGGGACGCACCGTTGCGAGATGGGATGTCATGGCGCACAGTTCGTCGCTGCTGCGCGAACTCGTCGAGTCCCACTGCCGGTCGTGATATCCGGGTCGCCAGGAGCCGCCGAGATCCGCGTGCAGGGTGACGGTGTCGCCGACCCGGCCACCGCCCGCGGGCAGGGGACTGGGCGTCGTGCCCAGCGCGGTCACCGACAGCGCAGACGGGACCCCGACCTGCGTGTGACCGCCGAGCACGGGTGTGCGCCATGCCTCCGCGGCCGAGCCTATCCCGCGGATGATGCGGGTCAGATGCGATGTCGTGGGCGCGCCGACGGCGTCGAGGAGACCGAGCGGCCGAGCCCCCATCGCGCTGAGGTCGTTGAGGTTGACGAGCACCGAACACCAACCGGCCCACTCCGGATCGCGTTCGATCATCGACGGGATGATCGCGTCACAGGCCGCGATCACGTCGGTGCCGGGCAGCGGTACGCCGTCGTCTCCGCGGAATCCGGTAGCACCGAGACCGCCCGGTTGGTCTGCGAACGGCGCGAGTGCCTCGGCGAGAACCGCTTTCGTCCCGTCGACTGTGCGTTGAATTCGGTTGAGTGGGTAGCCCATCTCCCGATGCGACCGCTCATTGATCACCGGGCCTGGCCCGCGGTCCTGCCAGCCGAGCCTCGAGAACATCGGTACGTACCGATCCTGGACGGTGGCGTCGAACCGCAGGGCGCCCAGTTGTTCGACGTGCGCGCACGCCGCCCGCACGAGTGCCGGCCCGATCCCGGCTGCCAGGCCAGGGTCGGCGACGACGAGCCGCGACCCAAACCACCATCCGATGTCGGTGTGCTCGGACCCCGCCCACGGCGTGGGGGCGATTCGCACGCCACCCGCGATAGTCCCGTCGGGCAGTGTCGCGATCAGGACGGTGGTGCGCGGGTCGTCGTCGATGTCATCGACGTCGGTGCGGTCGAAAAGCGCCTGCCGATCGACGAATTCGCGGTGCCGCAGCACGCGATACGCCGCATGTTCTCGCGGGCTGTTAGCGACGGTGATCAGGAACTCCGACCGCGGCGTCGTGCGCGGCAGCCCGGACAGGATCGACAGCTCGCCCCGTGACAGCACGTCAGCCTCCGACCGTCGGCAGGACACTACAGGCACCGCAGGCCGCGCATCCCGCTCGCTGGTCCGACCCGGACATCCCGATGAAACTCAGATGTCCGGCCACCTCACGGGTGATCTTCTCGACGATCGCGGGGTCGGGTGCCGGGGCGTTGTCGACGTCGACGGCGAGGGTCCCGGCGTGACGCCGGAACGGCACGATGAAGGGGTACACGCCCATGTCGGCGAGTTCCTTGGCGCCGGCGATCATCTCGTCGGTGTCCTCGCCGAGACCGACGAGCAGGTAGGTCGACACCTGGTTGCGCCCGAACACCCGGACCGCCTCGGCCCACGCCGCCCGGTACTCCGACATCGGTACCGTCGACTTGCCGGGCATCCAGCGACGCCGCACGTCGTCGTCGAGGGATTCGACGTGGATACCGATGGCGTCCGCACCGGCCTCGCGGAGTTCGGTCAGGACGGTCAGATCGGCGGGTGGTTCGCACTGGACCTGGATCGGTAGTTCCGGCACGGCCGCCTTGATCGCTCGGACGCACCGGGCGAGATGACACGCCCCGCGGTCGCGTCCACCGCTGGTGCCAGTGGTCATGACCATGTTGGTCACGCCGTCGAGATCGACAGCCGCACGGGCGACTTCGGCGAGTTGCTCGGGCTTCTTCACCGCAATCGTCGAGCCGGACTTCAGCGACTCCTCGATCGAACAGAACCGGCACCGCTGGTCCTCGGCGTAGCGGATACAGGTCTGCAGAACTGTTGTCGCCAGAACATTCCGACCGTGCAGGCGAGCGATCTTCTCGTAGCTTACCCCGTCCGCGGTCTGCAGGTCGTAGAACCGGGGACGTCCGATCGCGCTGACCTCGACACCGATGTCGGCGCCGTCGTACAGCACGCGATCACCGTCGAAGACGAACGCACTCTGCGGGTTCCGCGGGATCGCGGCATGCAACCCGTCGACCATGAGGTGGCCGTCGTCGCTGGGCCCCGCCCCGCCGGTGCGCTGCACCGGCGGCTCCCCGCGAATACCGAGCAACGCCAGGTCAACTCGTGTGGATACCGTCATGGGTACTCCTTATCCTTTGCTCCCTGAGGTGCGAGGAGCGATAGCGACGAGCCTCGAAGGGCTCGTATGTTCCTCCGCTGGTTGAGCCGACTCCGAGCGAAGCGAGGCGTCGTGTCGAAGCCACCTGGTGACCGTCCTCCACAACGCAACCCCGGTGCCCACAGAACCCCAAACCTACTGCGCAACAACCAACTGCGCGCGTCCACCACGAACCGATCCAACAACATGCTCAGCCACATACCTCGCATCGCGATCGATACCAAGGAACCGCCCCGACCCCCAGGTGTGCATCCACGGCAACCCGACGAAGCTGAGCCCGGGGACTTGGGTGATCCCGCGGGTCTGCATCGGCCGGCCACCGCCGTCGAAGGCGCTGGCCTCGATCCACCGGTAGTCGGGTCGGTAGCCGATGGCCCAGATGATCGAGGTGACGCCTTCGGCCGCGAAATCGAGTTCGGTCGGATCGACCTCGGGAGCCCACACCGGCTCGTACCGCGATGCCTCTGGCGCGTCGATGCCCAGTTTCTCGATGTGTCGGTCGATGTCACCGCAGATCGAGTTGTACACCGCGTCGGCCCGGTCGAGCGCGGCCGTGAGCGTCGGCGCGAACCTCAGCGTCGAGTCCTTACCGTCACTGAGCACGCCGTACAGCTTCATTCCCTCGGTAGCAAAGCGCCGGAGGTCGATGTCGCGGCCACCGTCGCGGCCGGTGACGTAGTGGTTCGTCTTCTCCTGCGCGGCCCGTCCGCCGGGGTACTCCTGGGTCGGCGTGTCGTAGAGACCCATGTCCGACAGCCACGTCATGCAATCGCGGCCGCGATAGAAGCGAGCGACCCGCGGCGCGTTTCCGATCGCGAGATGCACCTGCCTCCCGGCAAGGTGCAGATCCTCTGCGATCTGCGTGCCCGACTGCCCGGACCCGACGACCAGCACAGCGCCGTCGGGTAGTTGCTCGGGGTTGAAGTACTCCTCGGAGTGCACCTGGTGCACGGCCGGATCCAACGACGATGCGAACGGTGGCACCACCGGCAGGGGATATCCGCCGGTCGCGATGACGGCCTGGTCGCAGGTGAGCGACCGCATACCGTCTGGACCTTCGAGGGTCAACTCGAATCGATCACCGGACAGCCGTTGCAGTCGAGTGACTTTCGTGTGTTCGACGAGAGGTGGTTCGAAGGTCTGGAGCCACCCGTGCAGCCACTCCACGACCTCGTCGCGGGTCATGAATCCGTCCGGGTGTGGGCCGTCGTAGGTGTATCCAGGGAGCTTGCAGTGCCAGTTCGGCGTGACGAGAGTGAAGTTGTCCCACCGCTTATCGGCCCATGCATGAACCGCGGTGTCGGCTTCGACGACGAGATGTTCGACGCCAGCCTGCCCGAGGTACCAACTCACCGAGAGACCGGCTTGTCCGCCGCCGATGACGACGACCGGCACATGTGCGTTCATGACAGCTCCTCATCACTGCTGGTTGAGCCGGGCCGGAGCGAAGCGACGCCCCGAGTCGAAGCCACCTCAGCACCCTTCCCGCTGGTTGAGCCGGGCCGGAGCGAAGCGACGCCCCGTGTCGAAGCCACGTCCGCACCCGGCAACGGCGGGTACATCGACACCACCTCGACCTCAGCGAAATCCGCATGCCGAGCCGCATCGAGAGCGATCTCCTCCGCCGACGCCGCTGCAGACGTGCAGGCGAAGCCGTACTTGGCACGAACCCGCGCGCTGGCCTCGTCGAGCGCGGTGGTGGCCCGCGATCGGAAGTCGTCGACGCGGTACGTACCCGGCGCGAGGTGGTCGTGCAGTACGAGGCTGGGGGAGTAGTACTGGCGAAGCCGGCCGTCGGGCCAGCGCACCTGGACGGTCATCTCAGGCATGGGCGAGGTCCCGCCATGCGAAGGCCGCCGACGCGTCGGGGTCGGTATCAGCCTCGACGAGCATCCCGTACACCTCGGGCCGACGATCCCGCAGGTGGAACATCCCGGCCCGCATGGCGGTGAAGCTTTCGGCGATGTCGACCTCCGCAACGGCCAGGCCGCTCCCGAGAAGTGTTGTGTCGAGGATGTTCCCACCGGGATCGACGATCTTGGCGTTGCCCACGTAGCGCAGCGACCCGAAGGTGCCGCTCTGGTTGGCCGCGACCCAGAACACCTGATTCTCCAGGGCACGCGCGGTGTCGAAGAGGTTGAACCGGTAGGTCCAGCGGTCTTCTTGGAGGTTTTCCGCCGTCGCAGTGCGTGCCGCCGGCCATGCGGACAGGCTGGCGATGATCTCGGCGCCTTTGAGCGCCATGATCCGGGCGGCCTCGGGAAAGGCCTTGTCGTAACAGATCTGGAGGCCGATCCGGCCGACGGGGGTGTCGAAGACGTCGTACCCCGTGCCCGACGAGTACGACATGTTCTCGCCGAGCGGCTGATGCACTTTCCGGTAGCTGCCGTAGATGCGGTTGCCGTCGAGGACGGCGGCCGCGTTGTAGCGGGTCTCGCCGTCCTCGCCGAGTTCGCAGAACCCGATCGCCACCACGAGATCTCCGACGATGGACTGCACCCGAGCGATCTCGGGTCCGTCGAGGGAGATCGCCGGCGGCAACGACCGGGCGCTGTTCTTCTGCGTGTCGCCGTGGTTACCCAAAGACGAGAGGTATCCGCCGATCGCCGCCTCCGGGAACACCAGGAAGTCGACGCCCCGCGTCCGTGCTTCGGCGACATACTGTTCGATCGTCGCGTAGTTCTGCTCGAGATCGCGGGTGAAGTTGGCCGCGACGGTTCCGATGGTGGTCATGTGATTCCCAAGAGGTGGTTGTCGGAAGCTGCTGTGGGTCAGACCATGTAGGTCGAGTTGATGATCGCGCCCTTGCGTGCGTAGTGGATGAGTGCGTCTTGGACGTCGAGCGGGTGCGCGGGAATGACGCCTTCGATGAGGTCCTCTTCACGTCCGCCGTGCAGGGCGAGGCCGAAGCGGCAGCAGAACACGGTGCCGCCTTCGGAGATGAAGGTCTCGAGGGAGTTGTTGATGTTCTGCTCACCGGGAAAGCCGGAGTCGCCCGTCGTCGGGAAGCCCCGGGTGGCAAGGCAATTGATGGCGCCAGGTCCGTAGAAGTACATGGCCGACTCGAAGCCCTTGCGGAGGGCGCGGGTGGCCTGCAGGACGGCGACGAACGACACCGACGACTCGTGCGCGATGCCGTGCACGAGCGTGAAGTACGACTCACCGTTCTCCGCCTGATAGTCCGGGAAGATCTTGGTGCCGCCATAGATGTTGGAGCCCTTGGGAAGTGAGGGGTGCGGGATCTCCGCCAGCGATGCGGCGATGTTCTCGGTGATGGTTTCGTCGAAAGAAGGCACAAGAGCTCCTGGGATGGCGAGACGGTGTCTGCAGGTGGTCGAGCCGCGGGGGCGGTTCGACGTGCGAGGGTGGGTCGGGCATCATTGCCCTGAAGTGGTTCGACCGAAGATCCGGTCTCATCGAGTAGCGACTACTTGCTACGACACACAGTTCACTCGTCGTCGATTACCGAATGGTTTCCGGCGGAATAAAGAAACTGCCGATCCGTGTAACACGACCCTGGTCGGTCGACCGACACGCGCCCGACGATGTGGGCACAAAAATATCCGACGAACCGGTCGGGTCGGGGGTCTGACCGGTTCGTCGGACGAGACCCAGTGTATCCCTGCCGTCGAGACCGGGTCCATCGAGGTATCCGCAATTCTGTGACCTGTTGGATTGCAGATCCTTGATCTGCTCTTGCTCCCTCCTGTGAGAGCAACCACCAACTGCTCCCTGAGGAGGCCCAGAGCCTGCGGAGGGCCGTCACGAAGGGTCCCCGCAACCACCCACCGAACCCCCTGCGCGCGACACTCGCGATCACCCGCGTGACGGAGCACCCTTGTCCTCATGCTCACTGCAGTTCTGTACGGGCTCGCGACCGCCATCCCCATCGCGGTCGGTGCGGCGATCGGTCTGCGCTGGAACCTGCCGAATCCGATCTTGGCGACGCTGATGGCGTTCGGCGCGGGCACGATGATCGCGGCAGTCTCAACCGAACTCTTCGAACCCGCCTTCAGTCAGGCCGGCACGGCTGTGGCAGCGCTCGCGCTGTTCTCCGGGACCGCGGTTTACGTCGTCGCCGATCGACTTGTCGAGACCAAGCTCGGGTCGTCTGCGATCGGTCCCGCATTGATGATCGGCGTCTTCCTCGACGGCGTGCCGGAGAACACTGCGCTGGGCGTCTCACTGACCGCGGGCGGTTCGCTCGTGCTGGTGGTGGCCATTGCCGTCGGCAATGTTCCGGAAGCGGTGAGCGGTGCGTCGTTGATGCGCCGCGAGCACGACGCCTCGATCGGCTCGGCGCTGGCGATGTGGGTGTTCACCGCCGTCGTCCTGGTGGCGGTCACAGTCGGCGGCTATGCGGTGGCGGACACCATCTCGCCGACCGCGATCAGCCTCGTCCAGGCCTTCGCCGGCGGCGCGACGCTCGGTGTCCTCGCGAACTCGCTGATGCCAGAGGCCTACCGCGAGGGCGGCTGGTGGATCGGTCTCGCGACCGCAGCGGGGTTCCTGCTTGCGTTCGTCCTCGGCTGAACGCTCCCACCACTCCCTGCGGACGGCGCACCCCATGCTCCCTGAGGAGGCCCGGAGCTTGCGGAGGGCCGTCACGAAGGGTCCCGCAACCACACCTTCAAATCGCAACACCCAACCCCTCAGTGCGTCTGCACAGCCTCCGGGTCACCCTCGACGTGCCCGTCCGCCAACTCCGACAACGCCCGGAACACGCGTTTCGACGCTTCAGCCCACGGCATGAGGATGGGGAAGACGTGGAACATGCCGTCTTCTTCGATGGCGTGCGTCGGCACCTCCGACGCCTCGAGCCGTGCCGCGAAGTCGCGTATGCCGTCGCGGAACATCTCGCTGCCGCCCCAGCACACGAACGTCGGTGGGAACCACGACGGATCGGGTTCACCGTTGATCGGTGACACCCGCGCGTCATTCGGCTGGACGCCGTGCAGGTACGGCGTGACGGGGATGCTCCAGGGGAGGATGTCGTAGGGCGCGTTGTCGGTGATGGACGGGTGGTCTAGGTCGAGGTCGATCTCGGGAGAGAACAACGCCAAAGCGCCCGGACGCGGCAGGTCGTGATCCCGAAGGTAGGCCACCAACGAAGCCGCGAGCCCACCGCCACCGGAGTCGCCGGCGACGATGATGTGGTCGGGGTCGACGCCGCGGCCGAGAAGTCCGCGATAGACGTCGGCGGCGTCGTGAACGCCTGCGGGGAAAGGAAATTCGGGGGCCATCCGATAGTCGGCGATGAACACCTCGTGCCCGGAGATCCGCACGAGCGACGACGCGAACGCCGAGTACATCATCGGCGACGTACCGATGTACCCGCCGCCGTGGAGGTACAGGATGGTGGCGCCGATCCCCTGCTTGTCGTCACAATCGTCGACGAACGCGTCGGAACTCGCCTTGGCGCGACACCACAGCCCGGGCACCCCGCCGACGACGTCGTCGGTGAGTTCGACGCCGTCGGTCAGTTCGACGAAGGGCGGCATCACGACGCGGCACACATCGTCGAGGATCTTCTCCATCGACCGGAACTCCTCGATCGGCAGTCCCATCGAGTAGCCCATGAACGCGCGGATGGTCTGGCGGGTGACGGACTGGCCGATGTTGTCGAGCAGCCCGGACGGACCCGACCACGGCTTGCGGAACGGCACCCGCGCGAGGCCGTTGATCATGCTCTGCGCGAGTCCGACGACGGTTAGCGCGGTCACCGGTGCCGACGCGGTCTGGACCTCCGGACGATCAGCCATCACCATGCCGCTCAGGGTAACGAGAGTCTCGATGCCCGGCTGGACGCGCGACCCACCGGGTGGGGCGGCGGCCGCCAGGCGTGGCAGACTACCCGGGTCCTCTAGTCCCCGAGATCCCCGTGAGGCGGCGATGGAGTTCTCAGCCTTCCCGGCTCCGGTCGAGGCCCCCGGCACGTCGAGCGGCGCCGAGTCCGTGCAGCTCACACTGGCCGACGCGTGGGAATCGAACCGCTCGATCCAGAAGTCGGCGGTGGGACGACTCTTCGCGGCCACCAACTCGGCTCTCTACGTCACCTTGATGGAACGGCACCTCGACTACGGCGCCAAACTGTCCGAGACCGAGCTGACGGTGCGCCTGGACCGCGACCTCGCCGACCTCGACCTCACCGATCAGGCCACCGGCCTCGAGCTGGTCAAACTCTGGGCTCGGCAGGGCTGGCTGCACCGCGTCACCGACACGACCGACCCGCACGCCCCCAACCTGTGCCATCTGACCAGCGAGGCGCGGTCGGTCCTGGACTTCATGCGGCGGCAGCGTCGCGAGGATTCGATCGCCACCGGCGGCTCCATCACCGGTATCGCCGCCGAGCTCCGACGCGTCGCCGGTCAGGTCAGCAACGACCCGGACCAGATCCGTTCGGAGATCGAGGCGCAGATGTCCGACCTCGACGCCGAGCTCGCCGACCTCGACGCCGGCCGACGCCCCCCGGTCGACCTGCGCGTGGCCGAGGACGCCGCCCGCACCATCGGCTACCAGATGGAGCAGATCATCTCCGACATCGGCCAGTACGGCACGATGCTCGACCGCATCACCACCGCGCTGCTCGACGACCCCGGCGACTCCGACCTCGCCTACCGCGACCGCCAGCGACAGCTGTTCGACGACTACGAGGCACTTCTCGACTCGCCGCAGTCCGCGTCGTACCAGGCGTTCTCGCACCTGATCCAGGATCCGGAGCGTCGCGCGCGCCTGAAGTCCGACATCGAGACGATCATCGACAGCTTCCCGGGCATGGATGCGGGCCTGCGGTCGGTGATGGACAACTTCTTCGGCCTCGTGACCCAGCAGATGGCCGAGGTCGGCCGCACCCGTCAGCGGTGTGCACGCCGTATTCGACGCTTCGTCGCGTCCGGGACGCTCGAGCAGAGCCGCGGTCTCGCTCGACAGCTCAACGACGCTCTGGCCACCGCCAACGAACTGCTCAAGACGTCACTCGCCGATCGTCGCATCGGCTACGAGCTACCCCTGGCCGCGCCGACGGTGAACTCGATCGGCCGACTCGCCTTCGAGATCCGCGAACACGTGCCGCCCGCGCCGGCGCTCCCGGCCGCTGTCGACGCCGATCTCACGTCGTTCGCATCGCTGTCGGGCCAGGTCGACACCACCGAACTCACGGACACCGTGAATGCCGCGGTCGCCGCCGGACCCGTCGCCCTCGCCGACGTCATCGAGGGGCTCGAGGAGCCGTACCTCGCGCACGTCATCGTCCTGTGGTCGTGGGCCTCGAAACAGCAAGCGGCAGGGGGGAAGGTACCGATGACCACCGTCCGCTTCCGGTCCCTCATCGGCGACGACCACGCCATCGAAGTGCCCGACCTGACCTTCACCGAACCGATTCCGACTGCGGAGGTCGACGCCGAATGACCACCACCGACGAGACCAACCCCGGCTCCGGCGAGACTCCACCCCCGCTCCCTGAGGTGCGAGCGCAGCGAGCCACGAAGGGCGACCGTGAGGTGCGCGCGGACGACGCCGATTATCTGCCCTCTGAGTCGCGAGCGGACGACCCTCCGCTCCCTGAGGTGCGAGCGAAGCGAGCCTCGAAGGGTCCCGACCCAGACCCCGAGACCAGCACCCCCACAACCCCCGCCGAATTCGCCGGCTTCGACGATCTCCCCACCGTCGCGAACCGCGCGGCGTCGCACACGCCGAACGCACCGCGCTTCGACGGCGACGTCAGTGAGCTGCCCGACCGCGCGTGCTGGGCGCTGCAGAACCTCTTGACCCGCCGCTACATCAGCGGTGACCGGCAGCCGCAGCTGTGGTCGTGGGTGGCCGAGTACCAGGACGTTTTGCGCGGTCGTCTCTCCGAACTCGATCTCCGGCTGCGCATCGTCGACGAACTGCAGGTCGCGTTCGTCGAGCAGGCCGGTTACGACTCCCGCTGGGGCCGAAAGATTCTCAAGCGCGAGACGATTCACACCTACGACGCCATCCTGGCGTTGCACCTGGCCAAGTACGTGCGCGCCGCTCGCGACGAGCCGGTCCTGATCACCCGCGAGGAGATCCACGAGCTGTTCGCCGGCGTCACCAACACCATCGACCGCGACCTCGCGCTCTTCGACAAACGCATCGAACGTGCCCTCGACAAGATGGAGGAGCTTGAGTTCCTGCGAAAGCAGCGCGACGACGCCGACACCTTCGTCGTCAGCCCGGTGATCTCCGCGGTGATGACGGCATCGGTGATCACCGACTTACAGCGCCAATTCGAGCAGTTCATCGGATCCGGTGACACCGGCGAAGTGCCCCCGGAGGACCTCGCCGACGAACCCGCGGAACGCGACGACGACGCAGCCGACCTCGACGGGGCCTACGGCGAGAACGACGAAGGAGACGACTGGTGAGCGGGCAGGTCGACCAGTACCACCTGTCCCGGTTGCAGCTGATCAACTGGGGCGTGTTCGACGGGTATCACTCGATCCCGTTCAGTTCTAACGGTTCTCTGATCACCGGGTCCTCGGGTAGCGGTAAGTCGTCGTTGCTCGACGCCATCTCGCTGGCGTTCCTGCCAGATCATCGACGCAACTTCAACGCCTCGGGTGATGCGACGGCGGCCGGATCGTCCAGCGGAAAGCGCACGGTGGGCAAGTACGTGCGCGGCGCGTGGGGTGAGCGGCGCGACGGCACCAACGCGCACCGCGAGATCATGTACCTGCGCGGCACCGGCCCGGCCTGGGCGGCCATTGCGGTCACGTACACCTCCAGCTCCGGCGAGGCCATCACCGGCCTGGTGCTGAAATGGCTTGCCGCGGGCAAGATGACCGACGCGCACAGCTCGTACTTCATCTACGACGGCGACGCCGACATCGTCGAGGCATGCAACGAGTGGGCCGCCAACAATTACAACTCGGCCAAGTTCCGCGACCGCGGCTGGCGCGGCGGCCCCGGCGAGGGCAAGTACCTCTCGACGCTGTACTCGCTCATCGGGATCCGCGGCTCCGACGCCGCGCAGCAGCTTCTCGGAAAGGCTAAATCGCTCAAGAGCGTTGGCGGGCTCGCGCAGTTCGTGCGGGAGTTCATGCTCGACGCCCCGACCAGCATTGTCGGCATCGCCGACGCCCTCGACCAGATCGACCCGCTCGTCGAAGCCCGCGAACTGCTCGACGTCGCGCGCCGCAAGCGCACCATCCTCGGCAACATCGAGGAGGTGCACGAACGGTACGCGGGCGAGGCGGCCACCTTCTCCGTCCTCGACACCATCGACAACACGACCATCCGCAGCTACGTCAACAACCTGCGGATCCACAACGCGCAGCCCGAGGTCGCCGACCTCGACGACCAGATCACCCGCCTCGACGGCGATCTCGCCGCGCTGACCACCCAGCACGACCAGCTCCGCCAGGACCACAGCCTGCTGCTGTCCCGGATCGCCACCTCCACCGGCGACCTCGCCCCGTTGCGCGAACAGCTAGGCGGCGCACAAAAACTCAGCACCGAGGTCACCGCCCGACGCAACGCGTACGAGGACAAGGTCTCCGCGCTCGGCTTCACCCCGCCCACCCGGGCCGAGGGTTTCTGGCTGCTCCGCGAGGAACTCACCGAGGAGGCCGCCAAGATCGACGGTCAGCTCGACGCCGGTCGCGCCCACTACGCCGAGGCGCTGGCCAGCGAGGTCGCCGCACGTACCCGCCGCGATGCCGCGATGGAGGAACTCGGCCGCGTCGAGAACGCCGGCTCCGCACTGCCGCGGACCGAGCACGAGATGCGCCGCGCCATCGCCCACGGACTGCAGATCGACGAGTCCGAGCTGAAGTACGTCGCCGAGCTCGTCGAACTCGACCCCGACGAAGAGCGCTGGCGATTGGCCGTCGAGAAGGTCCTGCGAAACGTCGGTCTGCGTCTGCTGGTGCCCGACAAGCACTTCCGCGCGGCCCTGCGCTTCGTGAACTCGCACGACATGCGCGGCCGAATCCAGCTGCACCAGGCCGACTCCCGCCCCATGCCCGCTCTGGAGCCGGGCACCCTGGCGTCGAAGCTGCGTCCCGTCGATGCGCAGCATCCGTGCGCCGCCGAGGCGATGACGGTGCTGTCGAAGCTGGGCAACCACATGTGCGTCGACAGTCCCGGCGAGTTCTCCCAGCACGCCAAGGCTGTCACCGACCAGGGTCTGCGCAAGGATTCGGCGAAGCTCGCGGTGAAGGACGACCGCCAGCAGCTCCGTCGGTCGCAGTACATCTTCGTCGGCGACGTCGCGTCGAAGATCGCCGCCCTGCGCGACGAACTCGAGTACGAGGAGCGGGCGTTCGAGGACGCACGCCAAGACTGCGCCGAGCTCGACCGTGAGCGTAGCGCCAAGGAACGACGTCGAGACGCGTATCGCCGTGTGTGCGAGCAGTTCACGCAGTGGAACGAGATCGACGTCGACTCGGTCGATGACCGCGTCGATCAACTCACCGACCAGTATGACCTGCTGATCCAGGAGAACCCCGACGTCGAAGCCCTGCAGCGCAAGGCCGAGGACCTGTGGGAGCAGGTCCGCAACGCGATTTCGCAGGCCGCGCTGGTCAAGGACAAGATCGCCCGCCAGGACTCGCGGCGCACCCAGCTACTCGATCTTATCGACCGGCTCAAGCCCGAAGACGTTCCAGCTCAAGCAGAGAAGACCCTCGACGGTTTCCGCGAAGACCTCTCTGCCACGCTCGACGTGCTCAACCCAGAGCCGTACCGCCAGGAGATCGTCAAGGCCGCGAGCCGTGAGCGCGACCGGATGCGTTCCGATGCCCGACGTTCCCGCGACGAGCTGGCCCGCATCCTCGACACCTACGACGAGGAGTTCCCGGACGCCATCCCGAACGACAGCGACGACTTCGACGAACGTCTCCACGACTACGTCGCCGTCTGCCGGCGCATCGACGAGCGTGAGCTGCCCGCAGCCTACGAGCGGATGCGCCGTCTGATCACCGAGCAGGCCCCAGGCGCGATCCTGGGCCTGCACATGGCCGCCGACGCCGAGGAACGACGCATCGTCGAGCAGATCGAGCGCGTCAACACCGGCCTCGGTGCGGTGGCCTTCAACCGCGGCACCCGCCTGCGGCTGCGACCCGGCCGCAAGAAGCTCGCCGCGGTCGAGGAGCTCACCGAGAAGGCCCGCCAGATCTCGAATCGCGCGACCGCGGTCAGCTTCGGCGACGAGCAGGCCATCCTCGAGCAGTACTCCGACATCCTGCTGCTGCGCGAACGCCTCGCCGGCAACACCCCGGAGGACCGCCAGTGGACGCGCGACGCCCTCGATGTGCGCAACCGCTTCGACTTCTACTGCGAGGAGCACGACGCCGAGTCGGGGGAGACCATCCGCACTTACTCCAACGCCGGCGACAACTCCGGTGGCGAGCAGGAGAAGTTGATGGCCTTCTGCCTCGCCGGCGCCCTGAGCTTCAACCTGGCCAGCCCGCATGGCAACGACAACCGCCCCATCTTCGCCCAGCTGATGCTCGACGAGGCATTCTCCAAGTCCGATCCGCAGTTCGCCCAGCAGGCGCTCTCGGCGTTCCGGAAGTTCGGGTTCCAGCTGATCATCGTGGCCACCGTCCAGAACACCAGCACGATCCAGCCGTACGTCGATAACGTCGTGATGGTGTCGAAGACGGAGGCTGGCCCTGAGTTGCGGCCAATTGCAACTGCTACTTCGACGGGGATCAAGGCGTTCTCGGAACTGCGGCGGTCGGGGAGTCAGTTGGTAGTCTGACGAACAATAGTTCTTTGCCACCCCGAACTATAAGAATTAGAGTTCTCACAAATCAAGTATGAGAGCTAAGGTACTCCGGCGTCAGTATCTGCATTGAAACAGTTCAGCGATGAGCTTGAAAGAAGGGATTACACTGAATGAAAGAAGAAGTTGCACTCGCGATTGCAAAAGGAATTCGCGCACGTCGTCAGCTGCTCCACGGACTGACGTATGCGCAGCAAGTTCTGCTCTTGGAAGAGATGTTCGTCGACTTCTTCGGCGATCTCCATGTCACTCTCCAGAAATGGGCGGCCTTAACCGGCCAGTCTGCGCAAGTTGATACTGGTTATATCGCGCAGTTTATCGCCTCGATCGTCTTGAGGGAGCCTGGTCAAGGATTCCGAGGGAAGGGCGACGACTTAGCTGATGGCAGTGAAGTCAAATCTGCCGCGAGCATTTCTGGTGTCGACCGACCGCGTTGGAATCACAACATGAACTCTCCGAGCCAAGACTCAGCTAGACTCAAAGTTGGAAAATCTCTCGCAATCGACGAGTATCTAGAATCACCCTATCTCTTTTATCTTCTGGTTGATAGATCTGCGACGGACCCAAATTCACCGAGAGCAATTCGGATCCGTTCGTGGCTCGTATCGTAGACTCGCGAAACGACACTGCTTGGCGAGACCTCTTCATGAGGTATCAGGAGCAGAAATCGGGGAGTCAATATAATTTGCAGCTGCATCCCCCGGTTGGTTACGACGACAATATCATCGTAAATACACTCGGTAACCTCGATATGTCCGAAGTTCTTCTCTTCGATGCTCGAATCAGGCGCTCCGATAGAGGTTTACTTGACGTGAGCTGGCCGGTTGAGTTGCCAGAGACGGTGGTCCCGGTGCGGGGTAAGACGCGCGCGTTGCCGTATGGAGGCCGCAGTGCGAGGCCTAGTCGTCTCACCGGGGCCGCAGACCTTGTGGCGGACATAGCCGTCGTTGACCGGCTTTTCCCAGGTGTACTGGCAGAAGAGCAGGAGTCCGTCATTGAGTCTAGCTCGGCTAGTGAAGCGAAAGCTACAGATCTGGAACCTAAGACTGATGTAGAGAGGGGCTAAGTTTGTAGATGGCGCTTTCATTGGGCACGAAAAATCGTGAACTGACGACTATGGAATCGCGTAATCAGATCGACTCCTTTTGAATTTCAGCCGCTGCAGATTCGCCTTATCTAGTCCTATAGTCTGGTCAGTCGTCGGACGTCTGAATGACGCTCGGCAATCCGTAAGTCGAGTACAGAACCCGACGGCCGCTCTCGACCTGGTCAATCGCGTTAGATACCGTTTCGCTCAGCGCGTCCAGCTCGCCACTGGAAAGTGCAGGTACATAGAGATTTAATACGTCTGACGGGTTGATCCTGCGGCGTGAGCTAGAAGTCCCTCTTCCGAGTGGCCGCAGCTGTGCCTGGACGTCAGGCTGATAGAGCAATCCCAAAACTGCGTACGGGTCGATATTCGGAACAAAGACGCCGAACTCGCTCGAACAGACAACACGATCGTATTCATCCGGAACGACGGTAGCTCGCAGTTTGGAAGGGTTTAAGAGCGATACCAAGACTTCGCCCTTATTGGCAATCTGCCCAGGGGTCGTCGGCGTATACCTATCGGCATCGTGCCAACTCGCTACACCCAGTGCGTCGACGTGTAAGACGGATAGAAATGGTCGCGGCAGGTCGGACTTCTTCTGGAGTTGACGTCGTCGGGTAGTTAAGAATTCGCCGAGCTTGATCGCGCCAGAAGCGTTCAATCGCTCGCGCGCTGCGAGAGCGCCGGGATCGATTCTGCTTGGGTCTAAACTGACGATCGCTTCGGTTGCGACAGACGCTACCAATGGCTTGTCGCTTACCACGAAAAATGGCGCACTCAGTGGGTTAAGTGTCGTCGCGCGACCCACAGCCTCAACAACGGCGGGAAGGTCCGACCCGCTTGGGTCGGCAGCAGCCTTGCCGGCCTGCCGTAGAAAGCCGACATGTTCGACCCTCGCAAGAATCGTCCTCTTCGAACGCACATGGTCGGTGCGCTTGATGAAAACTGCGCTAGTTTTTGCGACTGTTCCGCTGAGGGCGAAAGAGGATGTCGGCAGGCTAATATTTGCAACTACGGTAGCATCCGAGGACGAGTTTAAAAACTCGTCAAAATGACGTCCATCAACAATCCCGTCTGGTAGCACTATACCGAGGATTCCGCCAGGCCGGAGCAATTCAAATGCGCGTATGGTGCATGCGAGTGCCGGGTCTATCGCCTTCGCGCGCGAAAGGGACGGTATCCGATTACGGGTACGCTCGATGCCTTCAGCATCAGAATACTTTCCACCGCCGAATGGTGGGTTAGTGAGTATGAGTTGGAGGGTTCCTTCAAGCCGGTCGAGGTCGCTCTCGGTTACGGAGTCCGCCACTGGAAAGACAAGCGGAGATGTCGCGCCGTACAAGAACAGGTTTAGCGCCGCCTTAGCTGCCGAGCCGGGAGACTGATCAGCGCCGAGAAGCCCGCCATTTAGAAGTTTGTCCAGGGTGGCAGAGCCCAGGCGAGACTCTAATGCCTCGAATGCTGCAACCAAGAATCGACCGGTGCCGCAGTAGGGGTCGGCAACAACGGGCGCCGTAATGTCCCATCCGTCGACTGGATTACAGAAGCTTAGCGCGACCTCCGCCATTGAGCGCGCGATGCTACTCGGCGTGAGGTATGTTCCCAATCCTCCCGCGTGGTCGTATCGTCCCGAGAGAAATGCGTCGAACGCGGTCCCGAGCGGGTCTGCGACACTTCGAGACTGATCGGAAACGACATCTTCGACAAGGTTGATCGCTGCGCGAATTACTGTTTCATCAGACATACGAAATGGTTCGTCGACCGGCCATAACGATCTCGGTCTTCCGTCAAGATCCTGGGCGGCCAGTGTTTGATGTTTATTGGCAAAGACAAACGCTTGCTTGACGAGGTCAACAAAGTCGTCGTCCGGGGCAGAGTGGTGGCGGGAAAATATCTTTGATAGAGAATTTTCGTTCAGAGACGCGCCATCGGAAATCCGACTTGTCCACATACGCATATATACGAGTTTGGAGACTTCTTCGATGGCCGCATTCGTTGGGCGGACTCCACCCCTGGCGTAGATGAGCTGATGTAACTCATCGAACTGTCTCGCGAGGCGAAGCTCGCTCTGTCCGAGTTCGCCAACGGTTCCGAGGAGGGGGACGTCGAGCATTGCTCCGTGCGACGGTTCTGTCATGTAGAGTCTTCCCCTTCACCGCTGTTATGGCCGGCATCCAGCCGCTGAACCACAGTACCCGGTCCGCTCGCCCAGCCCACTGCCAGATGCGCCTGGTGCGTACTCGCGCCGAGCGAACGTACGGAGCGAGCGTCGCGACTAGGCGAGCCGGTACAAGAAGACCGCGGGCGCACCCGGAAAGCCTGTCGGTATCGCCGGCCTGGCAATGCCGAAACGTGCGACTTCATAGCGCTAGCTGTAACTCCCGGGGAGGTTGTGAACGGCGTGGCGGGATGACATGTAGATGACTTCCGAGCGAAGTGCGGACGGCATAGAGGTAAGCACCGCTCAACTCAAAGGTCGTAGTGTCCCACCGTAACGCCCCACTGGCCGACCTTGATCGCCTACGTCTTACCCAAGGTGTCGTCGACGACGGCTGGTCGATTCGCCGTGCCGAACGATGCGACTTGCAACGGTACGCGCTGCTTGTCGGTGAGCGGTCCGGCGGGCACCACGACGTCGGCCGAGTCGTCGAACGTGACCAGCCCGAACACATCGGTCGGGTCGAGTTGGGCGACCACACTCGAGAGCGCTTTCCGAGCGCCAGCCAGGGGAGCGCCGGACATCGACCCGCTCCGGTCGAGCACGACCTGGAACGCTGTCGGTGTCCGGTCCGTGACGGGACCGGCCGGAGCCTGCAGTTCGAGCAGCACGGTCACCTCGTCGGCGGCTTCGTGGGCGACGACCTCGACATCGAGCGCAGCAGAGAGTTTCATCCGACTTCCTTCCTCCAACCCACCTCGATCAGGTCGCCATCGGAGCCGTACGCGACGACCCTGCTCGTGGTGCGAGAGAGCGACGGCGTAAAAGCATTTGACGGCGAACGCAGATCTGAGCGAGAACCCCTCATGACTCACTGATGATCGCATCGACCACTGACAATTTCGGTCGGCCTTTGGGGATGAGGGACGACGCCGCACTGTTCTGGCGTCCGCGGTGCCGGCGTGCCCCAACTCACGGTAGCGTCCCAGATCCTCGGGGCCGAGCGCGGCCTTCCGCAGACCAGGCCGTTGGTGTCCACGAATCCGCGTGCGGTTGGTGCGATCGGACATAGGCTGCCCCTGACGCCCGAGCGGACCGCGGGCGGGGCCTGTGCAGCTGAGAACGGATGACGATGACGACTGATTCGGAGCATGATCACGTCGCTGCGATCGAGCGACTCAAGTACCGCTACTGGCGAGCGTCAGATGCCAAAGACGCGAACGCATTTCGCGGCTGCTTCATCCGCGCCGGCGCGCGGATCGACTACGGGTCGATGGGCACCTTCGACGATGCCGATGCCCTGACGGACATCTTTCGGAGGGTCGCGCTGCACAAGGTTGATGGCCGGTTCGCCATCCTTGACATGCATCACGGCATGCATCCGGACATCACCCTCACCAGTGAGACGGCTGCGACGGGACGATGGTCGTTGCGTTTCCGTCAGGTGAACCTGCTCGACCGGACCGAGACGGTCATGGTGGGGGAGTACGACGACGAGTACGTCGTCGAAGGCGGCGAGTGGAAGGTCGCCGCGTCGAAGCTGACTGAACGCTGGCGGATGCGGCAGCCACTGTCGCCTGACGTCGAGATCACTGAGGGGACGTTCGGGGCCTCCGGCGGTTGATTCGGTTGTCGCTCATGGCTCTTGACGACTGGCGTGCGGATACCGAACCGCTTCAGCACTACGCGGGCCGGAGGACCGCCACGAGAAATTCTGACTCGTCGGTGAACGGCCGAACGTCCCATGACTCCAGGAGCAGGTCCTGAGCGAAGCCGGCGGTGGCTGCGTTCTCGAGAAACTCGTCGAACGCGTAGTCCCGGCCGGCGCCGAACCCGATCACCGCGCGGCCGTCGTCGCGCAGATGTGCGCGCAACCGCTCTAGGACGGTGACTCGGGTGCTCGGCGCGAGAAACGCCATCACGTTGCCGGCCGAGACGATGAGGTCGAACGGTTCGTCGATGCCGCGGGCGGGGAGGTCGAGTTCGGCGAGATCATTCACCAGCCAGCGCGGGCCCGGATGGTCTTCTTCGGCGGCCTGGATGAGGACCGGGTCGACGTCGACGCCGACGACATCGTGTCCGACCTCGGCGAGGTACCCGCCCACGCGTCCGGGGCCGCATCCAGCGTCGAGGATGCGAGACCCACGCGACGCCATCGCATCGAGGAGCCGCGCCTCGCCGACCAGGTCGTTACCCTCGCGCGCCAGGGTGCGGAAGCGTTCGACGTACCAGCTGGAGTGGTTGGGATCCGCGGCGGACTTCTGCATCCAGATGCTCTGTTCGACCATGCCCGCATTCTGCCAAACCCGCCGAAATCATCGACCGTGCCGAAACGCAGCGGGGCGTTGGCCGACTGTCAGGTCACTTCTGGCGGAAGTGCGGCGCTGAACGCGGATACCAAAGGAGACTCAGTACGGCGACTTCGATGACCAACAGCAGGACGTCGAGCGTGCTGGTCACTGACCTGTCATAGGTTGCTACGGACGTGATCCCGGAGACGATGCCTACCGCGCCGATGACGGAGGCCGCCACGCGCGCCCAGCGGAAACCGCGCAGGTTGACGTACGCGAGCAACAGCCAGAGCCCGGCAAGAGCGAGGCAGGATGCGACGATCAAACCGGTCGCGACGTTGGTCCCGGTCTCGCTCGCGACATCTAGTGCGTCAGAGCTCCGATAAGTCGATCCGTCACTGAGGAGAACGGACTGCCGCAGACGTGCTTCGTCCCTGAC
>NZ_JAUZVK010000032.1:0-30742 GCF_031844505.1 Gordonia sp. AC31 | reverse complement strand
TCCCACGGCACCCAATCGGGCTGCAGGTCTGTCGGCAACGCTTCCACGAGTGCGTCTTGGACGAAGCCACGTAACGTCGCCTCCTTGCGAAGCCTCTTGTCACGGTTGCGCTCCGCGTTTGAATCGGACAGCAACATTCGCGCTTGCAGCGCTCGTAGGGTCAGAACCTGGCCCGGCGTTAACCGGAGTTCCTCGACCACCCTGCCTGCGGTCACCTCGGTCATAGCAGTCCTTCACCAGTCGTCATCAGTCGGTCGCACAGTACAGATCAAGGCTGACAGACGGGCTCGATTCCACTTCCGCAAACACCGAGCCTTGCACTCGGCGGTATTGGGCGAGAGCCAAGCGAACGAGCAGTCAACTTTGAGACAGGATCATTCGGCTGGCTAACACTGTTAGCGTGGCTGAGCTACGCCAGGGCCGACGACGACTGGTCTCACAGTCCAATAGCCTGGCTTGACCTCCGGGGGTCCGGGACTCGTCAGTACCCGCGGCCCGCGCATTAGGAAGCCCCGCGGTACGAAGGTAGGAATCTACCGGTTCGAGGCCCTAAGCTGAGTCGACCAAAGTCTGACGCCCTGCACACCCTTCCGTCGAGGATCTTCATTGACCGCGTTCCGGGACAGTCTCGCACTGATGCTGCGAGCCCGATTTCCTATCCTGTACATCGAATCGTTCGAGGAACAACGGGTACTTGCCGAAATCAGGTCCGTGGCCACATCGGGAGATGTTGTGCGTACCCCACGTCCTGTCTTCACTTGGAGTGCAACTGCCGGAGTGATCGGACCGGAAGCCACCGGCGCTGGGAGTACCAGCGAGGCCGTCGCCGCATTGCAGTGGTTTCGTCGCCATGAGCAGCCAGCCCTGTTGGTCATGTGCGACCTCCACGCGTATCTCGGCGATGACCGCCGCCCCGCTGACCCGACGCTGATCCGCACACTGCGAGAACTGTCGACCGAACTGCAGAGCGGAACCGTCGCGCGAACCCTGGTCATCGTTTCGCCGGTACTCCGCATTCCGGATGAGATCGAGAAGGACGTCACCCTGCTCGACTTTCCGTTGCCCGACGAGAATGAAATTCGAGAAGTCCTCGACGATATGATCGAAGCCAACAGGTCCTCCGGACGCATTCGAATCGAGGTTGACGAGGTCGGCCGCGAACGCCTAGCCAAGGCGGCGCTGGGGCTCACTCTTAATGAAGCTACCAACGCCTTCGCGCGGGCGATGGTCAACGACGGGGTGCTCGATGCCGACGACGTGCATTCAATCATGGAAGAGAAGCGCCAGATCGTCCGGAAAGCCGGTCTGCTGGAGTTCGTCCGAGTCGATCTCAACCTCAATGATGTCGGCGGGCTCCAGAATCTGAAGCGATGGTTAGACAAACGCAACGGCTCATGGCTAGCCGAGGCGGCTGAGTACGGTATCCCCGCGCCGAAGGGGGTACTGATGACGGGCGTGCCCGGTTGCGGAAAGTCGATGACCGCGAAAGCAATCGCAGCAGCCTGGGAGCTTCCGCTGCTGCGAATGGACATCGGCAAAGTGTTCGCTGGGCTTGTCGGATCATCGGAACAGAACATGCGCACCGCGATTCGAACGGCCGAAGCGACTGCGCCGTGCATCCTGTGGCTTGATGAGATCGAGAAGGGCTTTTCCGGCGTAGGCGGGGGCGGAGACTCTGGCACCTCTACCCGCGTCTTCGGAGCGTTCCTTACCTGGATGCAAGAAAAGACAGCGCCGGTGTTCGTGATCGCTACCGCCAATAAGGTCGACAGTCTTCCTCCCGAGTTTCTTCGGAAGGGTCGTTTCGATGAGATCTTCTTCGTCGATCTGCCGACTGCGCACGAACGCCGGGACATCTGGCAACTACACCTAGAGAAACGGCTGTCGCGCAGCAAAGCCGGAAACCTGTCGGTGACTGAGAACCTCGTCGATCAGCTGGCGGAACTCACGGAGGGGTACACCGGAGCGGAGATCGAGCAGGCTGTCATCGCAGCTCTCTTTGACGCATACGCAGAACGTCGCACCCTCACGTACGGCGACCTACGTCGCGCAATCGCCACAATGGTGCCGCTCTCTGTAACCCAAGCAGAGCAAATCAGCGCCGTCCGTTCTTGGGCAACCCATCGCGCCGTTGCAGCCACCTCCACCGAGGACCGCACCGGGTACACGATGCCCGTCACCAAGGAGACTCAACCCGAGGCTCACCCAGCGCCCTCCCCCGCCGGTGACGCCACCACTCGTGGCGGAAGGATGGTCGACTTCTAGTGAGCATTTCCATCGTCCTGGTACCGGTCGCCATCGCCGCGGTGAGTGCCTGGCGCGCGAGTCGTCCGGAACGTGATCCTGTTACGGGCCGAACGGTCATAGGGGTCCAGACCCGCATGCGCGACACCGGTCTCCTCACGCTCGCGCTGTCTGATATGCAAGCCCAGGTACACCAGCATCAAGACGGCTCCCTGATTGCTCAGTGGCAAAACACGCAGGCTCATTTTCACCAGGATCCTGACGGTGTCTGGCAAGTCGACTTCACCGGTGCAATCGACACAGATTCAGCAACATCGATCGTCACCGCAATCGACGCCGCTTACGGTCGACAGGTCCAGCAAGCTGTCCTGGCGCGACTGCGCGAACGGGCACCGCTAGCAGGCATGAATGTGGCGTCCGAAAGCACCGACGACACAGGCACGATCACGCTAGTCCTCGATATACACGAGGCTCACGCGTGACGCACTCGAATCGCCAGCAGATCGTCGTCCGGATCGCGCCAGACGGCACCGTCGAAGCCGAGACCGTCGGGATCGTTGGACCAAAATGCCTGGACAGCGTCACCTTG
Source organism: Gordonia sp. AC31 (assembly GCF_031844505.1). Classification (NCBI taxonomy): domain Bacteria; kingdom Bacillati; phylum Actinomycetota; class Actinomycetes; order Mycobacteriales; family Gordoniaceae; genus Gordonia; species Gordonia sp. AC31. Next base: position 27,909 of record NZ_JAUZVK010000032.1, on the reverse strand, counting down.
CTTGAGGACCTGCTAGATGCCCGCAGCATCGCGAGCGAGTTCACTAAAGACTACTACCGCACCAACGTTCACACTGACATAGAGGATTCTGATGAGCTACACCACTGATCCCATCTCGCCACGGCTCGCTAGGCGTGGGTGGCGTCTGGCACAGAGCTGGTGGCTTTTGATCCCCATCTTCGGTTTCGGCATGTTCTCCTTCATCGGCTTTCTCTACTGCGCGATTCGTATTCGCGACCGAAAGTGGGCCCTGCTGGCAGGGATTGCCACAACTGCAGCGATTGCGTGCTACATCGTGGCGATCGCTACGACCAATGAGAACGGTGAGAGCACTTCAGGCTGGGCTGGAGGACTGTTTGTCCTCGTCTGGTTTGGATCCATTGGTCTCGCAGTCGCTTTCAACCGAGACTATCTGCGGAAGCTCGCCCAGAAACGGGAGGCAAGCGAGGCTCGCTTCCACCAGCCGAATAACGGTGCAGCACCTGGACGTCCGCCCGTAGCCGCACAGTGGCCGCCAGCGCCGCCGGCCTTCGCCCCAGATGCCAATAACCCGCCCCCGGTGACAGGTCCACACAGCGCTATCCGAGGGTTAGCTGATACCGAGCGCTACTACGCACCGCGACCGCCAGCAGCCCCTGCCCCACACACGCCAGACCCTCGTCAACAACGGAGGGACCCACTTCCTGCCGCGCCAGCACCTGCCGCTGCTGCCCCGATTGACATCAACGCCGCAGCGGCCAGCGACATAGCCGAGTCCACCGGGCTCGACCGAGCATTGTGCGAAGAAATCGTCGCCGGACGCAGCCGTGTCGGAGGGTTTGCCAGCCTCGACGACATCGGGACGGCCACCGGACTGCAGCCCCACCACCTCGCGCGCCTGCGTAACGTGAGCTACGGACCCCGCACAACCAGCCCCAAGTCGCCCCGCACCGGTGGGCGAGTGCTCGATTTCTGAGATGTTGCGAATCGGCGCGGTCATCGACTCCACTATCGCCGAGGGCCCTGGCCGGCGGTTCGCAGTCTGGGCACAAGGCTGCACCATCCGCTGTCCAGGTTGTTTCAATCCACATTTGTGGGGAGACCGCGGCGGTACCGCTGTAGGCCCGGCGGAGTTGGCCGCTCGTGCGATCGCTTCGCAGAACCTCGGCGTTGAGGGCGTGACCTTACTCGGCGGCGAGCCCTTCGAACAAGCGACTGATTTCGCGACGTTCGCCGCAGAAGTTGCAGCGCAAGGACTTTCAGTGATGGTCTTCAGCGGATATGAACGCGACCACTTAGATTCACCGCAAGCTCCCGTTGGCAGTAGGGAGTTACTCTCCCACACCGACCTTCTAATTTCTGGACCGTTCGTCGCCGACCATCCCGACCACGACCGACCCTGGGTCGGATCAACGAACCAGGAGTTTCACTTCCTGACGGATCGATACCGGCACATGGCAGATGAACTTGGCGTACAACCGGATAGAATCGAGGTTCGGGTGGCCGCTACAGGAGAAGTCTCCATCAACGGGTGGGCTACCACCGATCAGCTTGAATTGCTGTTGCTAAATGAAGACGCGGGATCATCGCCGGCTCCTAGCTTTCGCCGAGGCACGGGTCGACGACTGCCGTAGGTCAGGTCCCGTATATGTCGCACCGCGTCGGGTGTCGATGTTGAAAGCAGATAACTTGTTGCGGCGTACGGGACTTGCCGATGTCGATATGCTGCGCCATTGCGAAGCCACACTTTGCTGGCGAAGGTGTCGATCGACCCGCTGCCGTCGGCTCCCGAAGGAAATAGTACGGACTGACCAGCTGAATACGAGCTTGTGACGTATCGCTGATGTCCACCGCGTAAACGCCGGAACTACCGCCAAAAGAGGCGGTTTCGGTCGGCGAAAACGGTAGCGCGCCCGGAGGGAACTCTCACAATCACGCTCGGTCATAAGCAATCGCTGCGATTGGAGGTGGCTCGAGCCCTCCGACCAGACGACTGGTGATCCCATATTTCGGAACGCTCGCGACACGCTGACCGGCGGACCACATTCCTCGGCGACATCTCGGTACGAACCACCCGAGTCGAGGCACTTCCTATACCGGCACCCGGGCACCGACAGACCCAGTCCATCGCTGGCGTTTCTGCGGCGTCGGGATGCGGCCCCGCTACCTTGCTGCCGACGTCAAAGATCGGCCCGGAAGGACTTCTTGTGCGCGAGGGGGGACTTGAACCCCCACGTCCTGAGACACTGGAACCTAAATCCAGCGCGTCTGCCAATTCCGCCACTCGCGCGTGGGCGCGACCCGCCGAGGTGGACGTCGCGCAATGTAACGGCCACCACCCTACCGGCCGCGTTCTGATCATCGCAGGCCAGGTACCGTCGTAGCCATGTCCCCCACCCGTCGCCGCACCCATCGGCCCGCGCTCACGGTGCTCGCCGTATCCGCCGCGGTGGTGTGCCTGGTGCTCGCGTGGTGGCAGTGGTCACGGTACGAGTCCGCGTCCGGTTCCGGACTCAATCTCGGCTACGCCCTGCAGTGGCCGGCGTTCGCCGCGGCCGTGATCTATGCGTATCGACGTTTCGTCATCCTGGAGAGCGATCCCGAGGAAGCCCGCAAGGTCGCGGCGAAGAACTCCGTCGCCGAGATCCCGGAGGGCATCCTGCCCGAGCGACCCACCACCCCCAGCGCGTCGTCGTTGGCATCGCCGGACCCCGCCAACGATGTCGCCCTGGTCGAATACAACCGCTATCTCGCCGAGCTCCGCGACGCGGACGCTCACACCACCGACGCTCGACCCACCCCCTCATCGAAAGGCCCGCAGTGACCGAGACCGACCCCACCGCCCCAGCCCTCGCCGCCCCGGTGGAGAAGGTCCGCGGCGCGCTGTTGCGGTATCGCGTCCTCGCCTGGATCACCGGCGTGTGGTTGCTGCTGCTCGTCCTCGAAATCGTCCTCAAGATCCTCACCGGGGAGATCTTCGGAATTGATCTGGGTTTCCAGGTCATCGCGGCAGACCACCCGGCGGTGACCGCCACAAAGCTCGTACCGGTGATCCATGGTTGGGTGTATTTCGTCTACCTGATCCTGGTCATCGACCTCGCGATGAAGGTCCGATGGACCGCGGGCAAGACAATCAGCACCGCGATCGCGGGCACCATCCCCTTCCTGTCCTTCTGGTTCGAGCACAAGCGCACCAAGGAAGTGAAGGCGCAGTTCAACCTCTGATCTCCTCGTGCTGGACGGCCGTTCACCCGGGTCCGGCTGACTGGACCCCGTGCGGATCGTCCAGCTAGCGAACTTCTACGGCGGCCGCTCCGGCGGTCTTCGTACCGCCGTGGACCGCTGGGGCGCCGGCTATGTCGGGGCTGGTCACGACGTCGTCCTGATCGTCCCCGGCGCTGATCCCGGTGAGGAGACGCTCGCTTCGGGCGTCACCCGGATCACCGTTGCCGCGCCGCGGATTCCCGCCTCGGGCGGCTACCGCCTGGCGTCGGCCCGACGCGTCGCCGACGTCCTCACCCATCTCCGTCCCGACGCCCTCGAGGTGTCCGACCGCCTCACCCTGCGGGGTTTCGGCCGGTGGGCCCGCGCGCGAGACGTCCACTCGACGATGGTGTCCCATGAACGCCTCGACCGACTGCTCGGCCAGGTCATGCCCGGCCGCACGGCACGTGCACTGGCCGACCGCGCGAACGCGGCCACCGCCCGTGACTACGACACCGTCGTGTGCACCACCGACTTCGCCGCCGCGGAGTTCGATCGCGTGAGGGCGACCAACGTCGTCCGCGCCCCGCTCGGCGTCGACCTCGATGTCTTCGACCCCCGGCACCTCGACCCGAACCTGGGCGCACGGTGGTCCGACGGCACCGGAGCGCTCATCGCACACTGCGGACGCCTCTCGGTGGAGAAGCGCGCCGACCGCAGCATCGCCGCGCTCGGCAGACTTCATCGGTCGGGAACGCCGGCGCACCTGGTGATCGCGGGCGACGGACCGATGCGAGCCCCGCTGCAGCATCTGGCCCGCGGGTTACCCGTGACCTTCCTGGGCCATCTCTCCGAGCGGAGTCAGGTCGCCGCGCTCCTCGCCAGCGCCGACATCTCCCTTTCCCCCGGTCCGCACGAGACCTTCTGCCTCTCCGCGCTGGAATCACTGGCCGCCGGCACACCGGTCATCGGGTCGCAGTCGTCGGCAGTCGCGACCCTGGTCGACGACACATGCGGCGCAGCTGCCGAGGACTCTGGCCCGGGCTTCGCGAGCGCGATCCGGCAAGTTCTAAGCATCCCCCGCGTCGACCGCGAACGGGCGGCGCGTCATCGAGCGACCCAGTACCCCTGGCCCGACTCGGTCGCGCGGATGTTGGGAGTCCACGCGGGCTGCTGAGCGCCCCTCTGCTTCGCCCCGTGCACAGGCGATGCATTTCGACGCCCGGTCGACGGGATCGAGCGCACAATCAACGGGCCATTGAAACTGTACCGTCTGGACGGTATAGTTATAAGCGATCCGGGAAGTCCCCGGGACATCGAGCACGGAGGGTCCGATGGCACGCACGTCCGGGCGGAGTGCCGCCGACACCCGACGGTTGATCCTCGACGCCGCGGCCCGGCTAATTTCGCGACACGGTGCCGCCGTGTCCGTCTCCGAGATCGCCGCCGCGGCCGGGGTGTCGAAGGGCGGACTGCTCTACCACTTCCCCGCCAAGGACGGCCTGCTCGAAGAACTCGCGGCGGACCTGATGGCCCAGTTCCGGTCGAACGTCGAACGGACCGCCGACGAGGAGGACGACGCGCCGGGACGGCTGACCAGGGCCTACATTCGGGTGAGTTTCGCCGACGCGCGAGACTCCGCCGGCCTGCGCGACCAGATCGCGCTGGCCGCCAGCCTGATGTACGAACCGGGCCCGGCCGCGCTCGCCCAGCAGGACGCTGATCACTGGCGCGCCGCGCTGTCCGACGACGGTCTCGACCCGGCGGTCACGCGACTGATCATCGCGGCCGCCGACGGCTCGAACACCGCTCCCCTGTGGGGAGCCGTCCTCGACGACACCGAACGGGCCGCCCTCGAAGCAGACCTCATCGCTCTCACCCACACACACGCAAAGAAGGGATCATGACCGACATCACCTACCGCCCCTACCGTTCCACCGACGCCGAAGACGTCAAGAAGATCATCGACGAGGCGTTCTACATCCACCGCTACGTCCACGGACAACACGTCCTGGACGCGGCACTCGAGGTCTACCTCCGCGAGCAACTCGTCGCGAGTACCTGGAGTCGCGTCGCGGTGAAGGACGGCCGCGTGGTGGGAATCATCCTGGGACGGATCGACGGCGAGCCACATCTCGGCGAGCGGACGAAGAACCGCGCGCTGCTCTGGGCGCATACCGCCAGAGCTGCGATTCTCGGACTGCCCCAGTGGAAGTCGCTGCGGGCCCTGTTCGCTTTCGAGTCGGTGGCCCACCGGCTCGGCGCCGCGACGGGCACGTCGCTCGACGACGAACTGACCCTGTTCGCCGTCGCCTCGACGACGCGCGGACACGGCGTCGGAGCGGCGCTGTACGGCGCGTTCCTCGACCATCTCCGAAGCCGCGGCCGCTCCGACTTCCACCTGTACACAGACTCGCTGTGCACCTTCGGATTCTACGAGCGGCAGGGCATGTCACGTGCCGGCGCCGACGATATGGACATCCTGCTCGACGGCGAACCGCACACGCTGGGGGTCTACATCTACACCGGCGCCGCGAGCTGATCGGAGTCCGGACGCCGACGCAAGGGGGGTCAGCCCGCGAGCGCCCGCAGCGCCGGAACCAACTGCGCCAACGCTTTTCCGCGGTGACTGAGCCCGTCCTTCTCCGCCGGCGACAGCTCCGCCGCGGACCGGCCGTCGGCGATTTCGTCGTCGGGGGCGAACAACGGGTCGTACCCGAAACCGTGCGGCCCGCGCTCCTCCCGCAGGACCCGCCCACGCCACTCGCCGCGCACCACCGTCTCCGTCCCGCCCGGCAGCACGAGCGCGCAGGCCGAGACGAACGCGGCGCCGCGTCGTTCGTCCGGGGTGTCCGACAGCTGGGCGAGCAGCAGCGCGTTGTTGGCCGGGTCGTCCCCGTGCCGGCCCGACCAACGCGCCGACAGCACGCCCGGCATGCCGTTCAGGGCATCCACCGCGATACCGGAATCATCCGCGAGACATGGGATTCCGATGGCCTTCGCACCCGCGCGGGCCTTGATCAGCGCATTGTCCTCGAAGGTGGCACCGGTCTCGGGCTCCTCCGGGTAGTCCGGCACCGCGTCGAGGCCGACGATCTCGACCCCGGTGATGCCCGCGGCGTCGACGACGCGCTGGAGCTCGGCGAGCTTCTTGCCGTTGCGGCTCGCGAGAAGCACCGAGTGCATCAGGCCCGTCCGGGAAGTTCGCCGGGGTACGGCTCGGCGAGTACGGCTCGCTGCGCCTCGAACAGCTTCTCGGTTCCGATCGCGGCCACGTCGAGCAGCGCATCGAGCGTCGAGCGCGGGAACGTCGCACCCTCGCCGGTGCCCTGCACCTCGACGAGCGTGCCGGCGTCGGTCGCCACGACGTTCATGTCCACCTCGGCGCGCGAATCCTCTTCGTAGGGAAGGTCGAGCCGGACGCGGCCGTCGACAACCCCCACGCTGACCGCAGCGATCGCGCACGAAAGCGGTTGCGGGTCGGAGAGTTTGCCCGCGGCACGCAGGTAGGTGATCGCGTCCGCCAGCGCGACATAGGCACCGGTGATGGCTGCGGTGCGGGTACCGCCGTCAGCCTGCAGGACGTCGCAGTCCAGGGCGATGGTGTTCTCGCCCAGGGCACCGAGATCGACGCACGCACGCAGCGACCGGCCGATGAGTCGACTGATCTCGTGGGTGCGACCACCCACCCGGCCCTTGACCGATTCACGTGACGACCGGTCGTGGGTGGCGGCGGGCAACATCGCGTACTCCGCGGTCAGCCAGCCCAAGCCTGAACCACGACGCCACGGCGGGACACCCTCGGTGACACTCGCGGTGCACATCACCCGCGTCTTGCCGAATTCCACCAGGACCGAACCCGCCGGATGGCTGGTGAAACCGCGGGTGAACGTGATGGGACGGAGTTCGTCGTCGGCTCTGCCGTCAGCTCGTGTGGTCACGGGTCTCACTGTAACGACCGGCGCGGACACGACAGCTAGGTGAGGTCGAAGACCTGTCCCTGGCTGACGAGCTCCGTCGGACCGGAGAACGTGCTGCGGGCCTCGGCGAGGATCTCCGCCGAATCGGACCACGGGGCGACGTGGGTGATCGCGAGTGTTCGGACGTTCGCCTTGGTCGCGGCCTCCCCCGCCTCGGTGCCCGACATGTGCAGATCCGGTGGGCGCTCCGAGGGCGCATGGGTCCACGACGCCTCGCACAGGAACAGGTCGGCGTCGGCCGCGAGGTCGATGAGTTCGTCGCACGGTGCGGTGTCTCCGCTGTAGGCGATCACCTGTCCGTCGGGACCGGTGATCCGCAGACCGAAGGTGTCGGGCGGATGATTGACGTTCATCGCCCGGATTCGCATCCCGCCCAGGGTGATCTCCTGGTCGTCGCTCCAGTCGTGGACGTCGAAGGTGTCGGTGATGTCGTCGAGCTGTCCGGGGAATTCCGACGACCCGTAGCCGATCCGGAGGGCGGTGCCGGGTGGGCCGTAGAGCGGCGCCCGCCGCCGTGCCGGCTGTGGTGCGTACCGACGCCAGACGAGCATCGCGGGCAGATCGAGGCAGTGATCGGCGTGGAGATGACTGAGGACGACGGCGACATTGTTGGGGTCGGTGACGCGCTGCAGTTCGCCGAAGACACCCGGGCCGCAGTCCACGAGGACCGGTTGTTCACCGGGTACGGAGAGCAGGTAGCCGGAGCACGCGGCTCCCGGTCCGCCCACACTGCCCGAGCACCCGAGGACCGTGAGACGCATAGGCCCCACTGTGCCACGATTCCGCGCGCGGGCGGCGGCATACGGGTCACAAGTGCGCGGCGATGCGCAGTTGACCCCTCACACGTGCTGCACGGCTCCGATCACCGGCCCCAGGAATCGGTTCGACAGTTTCGCGAAGAGCTCCGGGTCACCGGTCGCCTGGAAGACGCGGGTGGCGTCGCGGCCGGTGTGCGGGTGCAGCAGGTCGGCCTCGGTGAGGACCCGGAAGAGGTCCTTCGCCGTCTCCTCCGCGCTCGACACCAGGGTGACCTCGTCGCCCATCGCCAGCTGGATGACCCCGGACAGCAGCGGGTAATGGGTGCAGCCGAGGACCACGGTGTCCACGCCGGCCTGCTGCAGTGGTTCGAGGTAACCCTGCGCGAGTCCGAGGATCTGCCGGCCGCTGGTGATACCGCGTTCGACGAAGTCGACGAACCGCGGACAGGGCACCGCGGTGATCACCGCGTCGCGTGCTGCCGCGAACGAATCCTGATATGCCCGTGAGGAAATCGTCGCCTCGGTACCCAGCACGCCGATCCGGCCCGTCTTGGTGGCGACCACCGCGCGGCGCACCGCCGGCAGCACGACTTCGATGACCGGGATGGGGGCGTATCGCTCGCGCGCGTCGCGGAGGCAGGCGGCCGAGGCGGTGTTGCAGGCGATGACGATGGCCTTGACCCCGCGCTCGGCGAGGTCGTCGCCGATAGCGAGGGCGTGGCGTCGGATCTCCGGGATCGTGAGGGGACCGTACGGTCCGTTGGCCGTGTCGCCGATGTAGACGATGTCCTCGTCCGGCAGTAGATCGATGATGGCGCGCGCGACCGTCAGTCCCCCGACACCCGAGTCGAAGATCCCGATGGGTGCGTCCTGGCCGCCCGCCGCGATTATGGCGCGACCCCCGGTGCGGTGACCGCCGGCTTCCGTCGATCCCGGGCCGCGAGTGCCCACGCCGCGAACACGCCGGCGATCGCACCGAACAGGTGGGCCTGCCAGGACACGAACGGGTCCGAGGGCAGGACGCCCCACAGGATCGATCCGTACACGAGGAACAGCACGAGGCCACCGAGGATCTGCCACAGATCGCGGTTGAACAGGCCGCGGACGATGAGGAAGGTGAGCCAGCCGAACACGATGCCCGACGCCCCGACGGTGATCGAGTACGGCGCTGCGAACAGCCACACACCGACCCCCGACACCACCCAGATGATGCCGGTGACGATGAGGAACCGTCGCGTCATCAGCAGGAGGAAGCACAGCACCGCGCCGGGCATCAGGTTGGCGAACAGGTGTTGCCAGTCGCCGTGCAGCATCGGCGCCCACAGGATGCCGTCCAGTCCGTCGACCTGTCGTGGTTCGATGCCGTTCTGGTCGAGGTCGTAGTGGGTCGCCACGTCGATGGCCTCGATGACGAACAGCACCGCGACGATGCACGCGGTGATGATCGCCGAACGCAGCCACAGCGGACGCGCGCGTCGCGCGGGCTGCTGCCCGACCGGCGGGGTGTACGAGCTCATGGCGGGAAAGTCCTCGGTAGCGGGGTCAGGCCCAGAGCTGGCCTTCGAGTGCCTGCTCCGCGTCGTCGAGACTACCTTCGTACGCCCCGGTCGACAGATACTTCCATCCCGCGTCGGGCACGACGAAGCCGATGTCGGCGCGGGTCCCGGCCTTCAGTGCCCGTCGGCCGATACCGCGCGCGGCCTGCAGGATCGCACCGGTGGAGATCCCCGCGAAGATGCCCTCGAGGTCGATCAGTTCCCGCACCCGCGCGACCGCGTCGACGCCGGTCACCGAGAAGCGGCGGGTCAGCACCGAGTCGTCGTAGAGCTCGGGGATGAAACCCTCGTCGATGTTGCGCAGGCCGTAGACCTCGTCGCCGTACCGGGGTTCGGCGGCGACGATCTCGATCTCGGGGTTGCGTTCGCGCAGGAACCGCCCGACGCCCATCAGCGTTCCAGTCGTGCCGAGCCCGGCGACGAAGTGGGTGATCTCGGGCAGGTCGGCGTACAACTCGGGGCCGGTGCCCTCGTAGTGCGCCGCGACGTTCGCCGCGTTGCCGTACTGGTAGAGCATCACCCAGTCGGGATTGTCCGCGGCGAGGCCCTTGGCCACCGCGACCGCGGTGTTGGAGCCGCCCGCCGCGGGTGAGGAGATGACCTGCGCGCCGAACATGCGCAACAGCGAGCGCCGTTCCTCCGAGGTGTTCTCGGGCATCACGCAGATCAGTTGATAGCCCTTGAGTTTCGCCGCCATCGCGAGCGAGATGCCGGTGTTGCCGCTCGTGGGTTCGAGGATCGTCGAGCCCGGCCGCAGCAACCCGTCGCGTTCGGCCTGCTCGATCATCCGCAGCGCGGGGCGGTCCTTGATGGATCCGGTCGGGTTCCGGTCCTCGAGCTTGGCCCACAGGCGGACGTGCGGGCCCTCGTCGGAGTCGTCCCAGCGCGGCGAGAGCCGTTGCAGACCGATGAGCGGGGTGTTGCCGACCGAGTCGATCAGGGAGTCGTAGCGGGCCACGCTCAGCCGCCGGCGACCGCGGGCAGGATGGTCACCTCGTCGCCGTCGTCGATCGGGGTGTCGAGGCCGCCGGAGAACCGCACGTCCTCGTCGTTGACGTAGATGTTGACGAACCGGTGCAGTTTGGCGGTGCCGTTCTCGTCGGGCGCGACGAGTCGTTCCTTCAGCCCGGCGTTGCCCGTCTCGAGGTCGTCGATCAGGGCGGCCAGCGTCGAACCCGACCCCTCGACGCGCTTCTCCCCGCCGGTGTGGGTACGCAGGATCGTCGGGATGGATACGGTGACAGACATTCTCAGCTCCTGATCTCGATCTCTTCTTCGGTGACCGCACCGTCGACGATGCGATAGCTACGGATCTCGGCGGTCTCGGGGTCGCGCGTGGACACCAGCACGTAATGCGCGCCGGGCTCGCCGGCGTAGGAGATGTCGGTGCGGCTCGGGTACGCCTCGGTGGCGGTGTGCGAGTGGTAGATCACCACGGGTTCCTCGTCACGGCGGTCCATCTCCCGCCACACCGCGAGCTGCTCGGCCGAATCGAAACGATAGAAGGTCGGCGACCGCTCGGCGTTGATCATCGCGATGAAACGCTGCGGATCGTCGGAACCCTCCGGCCCGGCGATCACCCCGCAGGCCTCGTCGGGATGGTCGGCGCGCGCGTGCGCGACCATGGCATCGACCAGCTCCTGCCCGATCTTCAGCATCGGTGTCGCATTCTCCTGTCCAGACGTGTCCACACCCGGGGACCCCGGGGTTCCCCGAGGCGCAACATCGTCGCCGCGGCACCTATTCCGTTCGTCGTTCGCGACGACCCCGGTCAGCGGAAAGCCGACTCAGCGGAAAGCCGACGGGGCCGTCTGTGCGTAGGTGGGGATCGATGCGACCGGTTCCGCCGCGAGGACCGCGTTCACGATGGCCTGCTGGACGACGTCGGCCGCGGCCCGGCACACCTCGGCGACCACGGCGACGTCGGCATGCATACCCGCCGGCGCCGGCGCCGGTGTCGACGGCCGGACCGCACCCGTGGCGATGCCGAAGATCGTGTCCCCGTCGAGCGGCGAGTGCGCGGGCCTGATCGCCCGCCCGAGACCGTCGTGTCCGGCCATCGCCAGCCGCTTGGTCATCGGCGCGTCGAGCACGGCATCGGTGGCCACGACACCGATCGTCGTGTTGAGCACGGTGTGCTTCGCCGCGAGGTCGGCGAGCGAGTCGATGTCGGCGGCCGACGGCCGGCGCAACCCCAGGCGGCCCAGTTCGGTCTCGCCGAGGTCCCACGGCAGCCCGGTCTGCGGGTCGATGACCGCCCCGACCGGGTTGGCGACCATCACTGCACCGACGGTGATGCCGGCCGCGGGACCGGCGTCGAACGTCATCGACGCCGTCCCGACCCCGCCCTTGAGCGCGCCGGCCCGGGCGCCGACACCCGCACCCACACACCCGACGGCGAATTCCGTGTCCGCCGCGCGGACCGCGTCCATTCCGAAGTCCGCGTCTGGTCGGTGGTCCCAGGCGCCGACGGGGAGGTCGAAGATCACCGCGGCGGGAACGATCGGCACCACGTGCCCGCGGTCGTCGAGCGGGAGTCCGATCCCGTCGGCCTCGAGCGCGCGCATGACCCCGTCGGCGGTGGCCAGTCCGTAGGCACTACCTCCGCTGAGCACGATGGCGTGCGCGGTCTGGACCGTGTTCGACGGGTCGAGGAGATCGGTTTCGCGGGTACCCGGACCGCCACCGCGGACGTCGACGGCGGCGATGGCGCCCGGCGCCGACACCCGTACGACGGTGGTCCCGGTGGCCCACCCGTGACCGTCGGGGGCCTCCGGTGCACCGGCGACCCGGGCGTCGGGGTCGACGCGGTGCGCGTGCCCGACGGCGAGGCCGGCGATGTCGGTGATGCGATTGCCGGCCGGGGCCGGTCGGCCGAGTGTGCTCACGAGACCCCTGACGTCGAAGCGGACGAAGTTCCCGAACGGAACCCTAGTGGTGTGTCTCGGAAATAGGTGGCCGGTATCCGGTGGAGCGATCGGTGGTCTGGCAAGGCGGAGGAGGGAGGGATAGCGGAGCTATCTCGACCGACGACAACGCAGCCAGGCGCCGATCGAGCGCCGGAGACCAGTCGCTTATTTCCGAGACACACCACTAGTCACATCAGGGCTTCGACGAGGAGGTCCTGCATCACCGTGAGCCAGTGGTAGACGTCGAGATGCGCCGCATGCGGGTGGTCGGGCGGCAACTGCTCGGGAGTGTCCTCGGAGATCCCGAGCATCGCGCCGAGTGCCAGTCGCACGTCGTTGAGCGCGGTGAGCCACGCCGCGGCCTCGTCGGGAGACAGGGCGAAGTCCCCGCCGCCGGCCGGCAGGGTGTCGAGCAACACCCGGGCGGCGCCCAGCTTGGCGTCGATGATCTGTGGTTCGTGAACGCTCCGCAGCGCCGAGTTCAGTTCGCCGTTGACGACCTCGGCGGAGAGTTCGTCGTCCTGGTCGGGCCGGTGGAAATCCGGGAGGAGACGGCCCAGGGTGACATCGTCGGGTGCCTGCGAGTGCCCGACGTCGATACCGGTCAGCCTCGCGAGGTCGTCGCGGGGTGCGGAATCGGCTCGTTCGGTGAGCAATTCGCACATCGACGTGACCATCGACGCGAGCAGCTCTGCTTCGTGCGCGTCGAGTTGCGATGCGATGCGCATCTGCTCGCCGCGCCCCTTGCGTTTCCAGGTGCGCACGCGTCTCAGTGTGCCTGCCGCGCCGCGAAGGCCGATCGACCGGTTGGGAGTCGTCCGCGGCCGGTCCGGGTCACGAATCCCGCTGCATCGTCGCCCACAGCCCCGCGGCGTGCAGCTTCGCGACGTCGGCCTCGACCTTTTCCCGGTCCCCGGACGACACCACCGCCCTGCCCTCGGTGTGGACCTGCATCATCAGTTCGTTGGCGCGGGACTCGGAGTAGCCGAAGATCTTCTGGAAGACGAAGGTGACGTACCGCATCAGATTGACCGGGTCGTCCCACACGATCGTCATCCAGGGCTTGTCGAGTCCCGCCGCGCCGTCGGCGACCTCTGGTTCGGCAACCGCCGTACCGCCGGGGGTAGCCTCGTGCGCACGAGTTTCGTCAGGCGCCATGAGGACAGGGTAGGCGATTGTGACCAACGACAACACCGCGCTGCTGACCGATCAGTACGAACTGACGATGGTCGCGGCGGCACTTAGCCACCCGGTTGCGCACCGCCAGTGCGCATTCGAGGTCTTCGCCCGCCGCCTCCCCGACGGCCGGCGCTATGGCGTGGTGGCCGGAACCGGCCGCGTTCTCGACGAACTCGCGGCGTTCCGGTTCGGCGACGAGGAGATCGCCGTGGTCGAGCGATTCCTCGACGCGGACACGGTGGCCTGGCTGCGGGACTATCGGTTCTCCGGTGACATCGACGGTTACCGGGAGGGCGAACTCTACTTCCCCGGTTCGCCGATCCTCACCGTCCGCGCGCCCTTCGCGGAGGGGGTCCTGCTCGAGACGCTGATCCTCTCGATTCTCAACCACGACAGCGCGATCGCGTCGGCCGCGGCACGCATGGTCAGCGCGGCCGGGTCGCGCCCGATCATCGAGATGGGCTCGCGGCGCACCCATGAGCGCGCCGCGGTCGCCAGTGCGCGCGCCGCCTACATCGCCGGCGTCGCCGCCACCTCGAACCTCGAGGCGGCCCGGAGCTTCGGCGTGCCCAGCGCCGGCACCGCCGCCCACGCCTTCACCCTCGGTTTCACCGGCCCGGACGGGCCCGACGAGAAGGCCGCGTTCGCCGCGCAGATCGAGGCCCTCGGGATCGGTACCACGCTGCTTGTCGACACCTACGACATCACCCAGGGCGTGCGCAACGCCATCGAGGTGGCCGGCCCCGGACTCGGTGCCGTGCGCATCGACTCCGGCGACCTCGGTGTGCTGGCGCGCCAGGTCCGCGCGCAGCTCGACGACCTGGGCGCGACGGAGACGAAGATCGTCGTGTCCGGTGATCTCGACGAGTACGCGATCGCCTCGCTGCGCGCCGAGCCGGTCGACACCTACGGGGTCGGGACATCCCTGGTCACCGGGAGCGGGGCGCCGACGGCGGGGATGGTGTACAAACTCGTCGAGGTCGACGGCCTGCCGGTGGCCAAACGGGCGAGTCACAAGGAGTCGCGCGGCGGCGCCAAGTCGGCCGTGCGGGCGGCCCGGTCGAGCGGCACGATCGTCGAGGAGATCGTGTATCGCGCCGACGACACCCGCCCCGCGCCGGACGGGCTCGGCATCCGGGACCTGCAGATCCCGCTCGTCCGCGGTGGGACGCCCGTGGCGTCGCTGCCCACTCTCACCGATGCCCGCGCGCACCTCGCGGCCGGCCTGGTGAGCTTGCCCTGGGAGGGTCTCGGCCTGTCCCATGGAGATCCCGCGGTGCCGACCCGCTACGAGCTCGGCTGACCGTACCCCGACGCCCGGAACCGATGTCCCCCGACGACAGGAGAATTGGATGAGCGCCGAACGCAGCGACGGCACCCGTCCCGCCGACGCGCTGATCGTCGTCGACGTGCAGAACGACTTCTGCGAGGGCGGCGCCCTCGGGGTGAACGGCGGCGCCGCGGTCGCGCGGGCGGTCACGTCGATCCTCGACGAATACCGGACCGTCGTCGCGACCCGCGACTACCACATCGACCCCGGTGCGCACTTCTCCGACGACCCCGATTACGTCGACACCTGGCCACCGCACTGCCGCGTCGGCACCGACGGTGTCGCGTTCCACCGCGAATTCGACGCCGCGGCGGCACACGAGGTCTTCTCCAAGGGCGAGTACAGCGCCGCGTACTCCGGCTTCGAGGGCGCGGCCGACGACGGCTCCACCCTCGCCGTGTGGTTGCGGGAACGGAAGGTGAAGTCGGTCGACATCGTCGGCATCGCCACCGACCACTGCGTGCGGGCAACCGCGCTCGACGCCGTGGAGGCCGGTTTCAGCACC
The DNA here is from genome assembly GCF_031844505.1 of Gordonia sp. AC31. NCBI lineage: Bacteria > Bacillati > Actinomycetota > Actinomycetes > Mycobacteriales > Gordoniaceae > Gordonia > Gordonia sp. AC31. Next base: position 12,509 of record NZ_JAUZVK010000032.1, on the reverse strand, counting down.
CGCGTCCTCCTCAACTTCACCGCCGGTGTCGCGCCTGAGACGACGTCGAAGGCTCTCTCGGCGCTGCGGCAGGCGGGTGTCGAACTCGTGGGCGACCTGCTCTACGACGGGTCGAGTCGGACCGGGTAGCAGCGCCGCGGTCCCGACCATGATCCCGATCTCGACAGCGGGAACCGACCGGGCCCGCGATACGTCTGAAAGAACACCGTTCCCGCGCACGGCGAACCCAGCAAGGACAACCGGAACACACCTCATGCCCAACACACCCCCGGTGACCGACCTTCTCGACGCGGCGGTCACCGCACTCGGCGGTCGCCGCCGCGACGGTCAGGTCGCGATGGCCTCCGCGGTGGCGCATGCCATCGACACCGGCGAGCATCTCGCGGTCCAGGCCGGCACCGGCACCGGCAAGTCGCTGGCCTACCTCGTGCCGGCCATCCGGCACGCCGTCGAGAGCGGCCGCACCGTCGTGGTGTCCACCGCGACGATCGCGTTGCAGCGCCAGCTCATCGAGCGCGATCTCCCCCGCCTGGCCAAGGCGCTGAAGAAGCCGATCGGCCGCGAGCCCACCTTCGCGATTCTCAAAGGGCGCGGAAACTATCTGTGCCTGAACAAGATCCACTCCGGTACCGCCGACGAGCCGGACACCGAGCTGTTCGACCCGTTCGAGCTGTCGCGCACCGGCCGGGAGGTCACGCGTCTGCGGGAGTGGAGCAGCGAGACCGAGACCGGCGACCGGGACGACCTCGTCCCCGGCGTCTCCGACCGGTCGTGGCGACAGGTCAGCGTCACCGCCCGCGAGTGCCTGGGCGCGGCCAACTGCTCCTACGGCGAGGACTGCTTCGCCGAGCAGTCCCGCCGTCGGTCCGGGAAGGTCGACGTGGTGGTGACCAACCACGCGCTGCTGGCCATCAACGCCACGAGCCCGGCCAACGTCTTGCCCGAGCACGACGTCGTCGTCATCGACGAGGCCCACGAGCTCGTCGACCGGATGACGTCGGTGGCCACCGACGAACTGTCGGCGGCCTCGGTGGCGCTCGTCGCACGCCGGTGCGGGAAGCTCGTCGACGAGGAGACCGCCGACGCCCTCCTGGGCGCCGGTGAACAGCTGGGCGAATTGCTCGACAACGCGCCGATGCGCCAGTGGACCGGCCTGCCGTCCGACGCCACCGCTGTCCTCGTGATGCTGCGGGACCGGCTGTGGCAGGCGCGCACCGCGATCGGACCGGTACGGATGGCCGGCGCCGACGACGGCGCGGCGGCCGCCCGCTCGGCGGCCCTGACCTCACTCGAGGACATGCACGACACCGTCGTCCGCGTACTCGGTGCGTTCGACGAACCCGACGAGGCGAAGCGGCGCGACGTCGTGTGGGCGTCACTGGACACCTCACGCCGCGGGGCCGAGCCCCGGCCCATCCTGCACATCGCACCCCTGTCGGTCGGCGGCCTGCTCCGGGCCTCCCTGTTCGCCGACGCCACGGTCATCCTGACCTCGGCGACCCTCACGATCGGCGGCTCCTTCGACGCCCTCGCCGCGACCTGGGGACTCCCGGCGTCGGGGCGCGGGACCGACCGTCCGGTGACGGACGAGACGAGCCCGGCAGCGGGGTCGAGCACAGCCGACGTCACCGCCAGCGGGAAGGCGGTCCCGTCCGATTCGGGTTCGGCACGCTGGACCGGCCTCGATGCCGGCTCGCCCTTCGACTATCCGCGGTCGGCGATTCTCTACGTCGCACGTCACCTCCCCCGACCCGACCGCTCGGGCATCTCGTCGCGGACGATGGACGAGATCGCCGAGCTCGTGAACTCCGCCGGCGGACGCACGCTCGGTCTGTTCTCCTCGATGCGCGCGGCGCGCGAAGCCGCCGACGCGATCCGCGACCGCACCGACCACCCGGTGCTGTGCCAGGGTGACGACACGACGTCCACCCTGGTCCGGCGGTTCGCCGACGACCCGGCGACCTGCCTGTTCGGCACCTTGTCCCTGTGGCAGGGGGTCGACGTGCCGGGCCCGTCGTTGAGCCTCGTGCTCATCGACCGCATCCCCTTCCCTCGTCCCGACGATCCGCTGCTGACCGCCCGGCAGCGTGCGGTCGATGCGCGCGGCGGCAACGGATTCCTGTCGGTGGCGGCCAACCACGCCGCGCTGCTGCTCGCCCAAGGCGCCGGCCGCCTGCTGCGTTCGGTCGACGACCGCGGGGTCGTCGCGGTCCTCGACTCCCGACTGGCCACGGCGGGGTACGGCGGCTATCTGCTCGCGTCGCTGCCCCCGATGTGGCGCACCACCGACCCCGCGGTCGTCCGTTCGGCACTGACCCGATTGACCGATCCCGCCCGTTCGGTGGGCTGACCTCGACCGACCCCGCCGCGCCCGGCCCGCCCGACACGGCGGGCGATCCATGACAAGACAATCCCGTCCGCGGGGCACTAGGTTGGGTACCGGTGATACCAACGAAGGCGAGACCGACAGCGCACCCCGGCCACTCACGGGAGCTGACGACAGGAGGCTCCACGTGATCGGGCGCATGGGTATCGACGACATCGCACCCCTTGTGTCAGCGGGCCAGCAACCTGCCAAAGCCGTTGTGGGAGAATACTTCCCGGTCAGTACCACGGCCTGGCGCGAAGGACACGACGCGCTCGGCGTCACACTGCACGTCGAGGCTCCGCGACGCGGGCCGTTCGATGTCCGGATGGTTCCCGCGCCGGAACCGGACACCTTCAACGCAGCCTTCGTCCCCGACGCCGTCGGATTCTGGTCGTACCGGATCGAGGCCTGGAGCGACCCCTACGCCACGTGGCGTTCGGCCGTTCTGAAGAAGCTCGACGCCGGGCAGGGCGCCGCCGACCTCGCCAACGACATCGAGACCGGCGCGCGGGTACTGGACACCGCAGCCGACCTGGTCGCCGGTGATGACCGAGAACTCCTGCTCGACGCCGCGCGCCAACTCCGGGCACGTCGTCGCCGTGTCGAGAACCGGCTGGGTCTGGCGGTCTCCGACGAGGTCGTCGAACTGCTGACCGCCCATCCCGTCCGCGAGCTCGTCACCAAGAGCCGTACCTACCGGGTGTGGGTCGATCGCAAGCGCGCACTGTTCGGCTCGTGGTACGAACTGTTCCCGCGCTCGACCGGCGGCTGGGACGGTGAGGGCAATCCCGTCCACGGCACGTTCCTCACCGCCGCCCAGGATCTGCCGCGCATCGCGGACATGGGCTTCGACGTCGTCTACCTGCCACCGATCCACCCGATCGGTGAGATCAACCGCAAGGGCCCCAACAACACCCTCGTCGCGGGACCCGAGGATGTCGGTTCGCCGTGGGCCATCGGATCATCCGACGGCGGGCACGACGCCATCCATCCCCTCCTCGGCACCGAGGAGGACTTCGAGTACTTCGTCGGCCGGGCTCGCGAACTCGGCCTCGAGGTCGCGCTCGATCTGGCCCTGCAGTGCGCACCGGATCATCCGTGGGCGCTCGAGCATCCGGAGTGGTTCACCACCCAGCCCGACGGCACCATCGCCTTCGCGGAGAACCCGCCGAAGAAGTACCAGGACATCTACCCGCTGAACTTCGACAACGACCGCAACGGCATCTACCGAGCGGTCCTCAAGGTCGTCCTGCACTGGGTCGGGCTCGGAGTCGACATCTTCCGCGTCGACAATCCGCACACCAAGCCGCCGAACTTCTGGGAGTGGCTGATCAGTGAGGTGAAGAAGCGCCACCCCGACGTGCTCTTCCTCTCCGAGTCCTTCACCCGGCCGGCGCGGCTCTACGGCCTCGCCCGGCTCGGCTTCAGCCAGAGCTACACCTACTTCACCTGGAAGACGCTGAAGTGGGAGCTCGAGCAGTTCGGCCGGGAGATCGCCGACCACGCCGACGAGGCCCGCCCCAACCTCTTCGTCAACACCCCCGACATCCTGCACGAGAGTCTTCAGCACGGCGGTCCGGGCATGTTCGCACTGCGCGCCGCGCTCGCCGCGACCCTGGCCCCGACATGGGGTGTCTACAGCGGATACGAGCTGTACGAGCACGTCGCCGTGACCGAGGGCAGCGAGGAGTACCTCAACTCGGAGAAGTACGAGCTGCGGCCCCGTGACTACAAGGCGGCGGCGAGCCGCGGCGAGTCGCTCGAGCCGTGGATCACCTCGCTGAACGAGATCCGGCGCCGGCACCCCGCACTGCAGCAGCTGCGCAACATCCATTTCCACCATGTCGACAACCCGTCGCTGATCGCCTACTCGAAGATCGACCCGGTGTCGGGCGACCGGGTCATCGTCGTGATCAACCTGAACCCGTTCGGTCCCGAGGACTCCACGGTCTGGCTCGACCTGCCGAAGCTCGGCTTCGAGTGGTACGACCGCTTCCCCGTCCGCGACGAGGTCTCCGGCGAGGAGTACTGGTGGGGCCAGGACAACTACGTCCGGCTCGAGCCCTGGCGGGCGGTGGCGCACATCCTCGCCTTGCCGCCCCTCGAACCTGTTGCCGCACAACAGCTCGCCTATCGGATCCAGTGAGGTATCAGTGACCGATCGCACCGATCCGCCAGACCTGCCCGACCCCTACGCGACCGACCACGACCTGCGTCGGCTCGCGGCGCAGACCCATCCCGATCCACACGCCTTCCTCGGCGCCCACGACGCGCCCGGCGGCGCGACGATCCTGCGCACCCTGCGCCCGAACGCGATCTCGGTGTCGGCGGTCATCGGCGGAGTCGATCATCCGATGACCCGTCAGACCGACGACCTGTGGGTGGTCACCGTGCCGATGGCCGACCTGATGGACTACCGGTACCGCGTCGTCTACCCCGATTCCACCGGGGGCACGTCGGAATTCGTCGTGGCCGACGGTTACCGGTTCCTGCCGAGCCTCGGCGACGTCGACATCCATCTGTTCAGCGAGGGCCGCCACGAGGAACTGTGGAACGCCCTCGGTGCGCGGGTGACGTCGTACACGACCACCGACGGCGACGTGCACGGCACCGCCTTCTCCGTGTGGGCGCCGAATGCCCACGGTGTCACCGTGATCGGCGACTTCGACGACTGGACCGGGCGGGTTGCACCGATGCGCAAGGTCGGGGTCAGCGGGGTGTGGGAGGTCTTCATCCCCGACGTCGGCGACGGGACCCACTACAAGTTCCGCGTCCATGGCGCCGACGGCGTCATCCGCGACAAGGCCGACCCCATGGCCTTCCGCACCAGCACGCCCCCGGCAACCGCGTCCCGGGTCACCGTGTCCGAACATGTCTGGACCGACGACGCGTGGATCGCGCGCCGGGAACGGTCCGCGCCCGAGCGTGAGCCGATGAGCGTCTACGAGGTCCACCTCGCGTCCTGGCGTCAGGGCCTCGGCTACCGCGAACTCGCGCACGAGCTGGCCGATTACGCCGTCGAGAAGGGCTTCACCCACGTCGAGTTCCTGCCCGTCGCCGAGCACCCGTTCGGCGGTTCCTGGGGTTACCAGGTCACGTCGTACTACGCGCCGACGGCGCGCTTCGGAACGCCCGACGACTTCCGCTACCTCGTCGATCACCTCCACTCCCGTGACATCGCCGTGATCGTCGACTGGGTGCCGGCCCACTTCCCCAAAGACGACTGGGCGCTCGCCCGATTCGACGGCACCCCGCTGTACGAGCACGCCGATCCGATGCGCGGCGAGCAGCTCGACTGGGGCACCTACGTCTTCGACTTCGGCCGGCACGAGGTCCGCAACTTCCTCGTGGCGAACGCCCTGTTCTGGTTCAGCGAGTTCCACATCGACGGTCTCCGCGTCGACGCGGTGGCCTCGATGCTCTACCTGGACTACTCACGACCGGCCGGGCAATGGCGCCCCAATGTGCACGGCGGTCGCGAGAACCTGGAGGCGGTGCAGTTCCTCCAGGAGACCAACGCGACTGTGCACAAACATTTCCCGGGCGTGATCACGGTGGCCGAGGAGTCGACCGCATGGCCGGGCGTGACCCGCATGACCGATCTCGGCGGGCTGGGGTTCAGCTTCAAGTGGAACATGGGCTGGATGCACGACACCCTCGACTACCTGTCCCGCGATCAGATCCACCGCAGCTTCCACCACCACGAGATCACCTTCTCGCTGGTGTACGCGTGGAGCGAGAATTTCGTGCTGCCGCTCTCCCACGACGAGGTCGTGCACGGCAAGGGCACCCTGTGGACGCGCATGCCGGGCGATTCGTTCGCCAAGGCCGCGGGCGTGCGGGTCTACCTCGCCTACATGTGGTCCCACCCCGGCAAGCAACTGCTGTTCATGGGACAGGAGTTCGGGCAGACCGGCGAATGGGCCGACAACCGGAGTCTGGACTGGCATCAGCTGGAGGGCTGGGAGGGCGAACTGCACTCCGGCATCTCGGCCCTCGTCACCGACCTGAACCGGATCTACCGGTCCCGACCGGCGCTGTACACCCAGGACATCGATTCACTGGGTTACGAGTGGATCGACGCCAACGACACCGCCAACAACGTGATCAGTTTCCTCCGGTACGGCACCGACGGATCGGTCGTCGCGTGCCTGTTCAACCTGAGCGGCTCCGACCGCGCCGACTATCAGGTCGGGTTGCCCTCGGCCGGGGTCTGGGACGAGATCCTCAACACCGATGCCGACGCCTACAGCGGTGCCGGGCGCGGCAACATGGGTTCGATCACGGCGGACGGGCCGTCCTATCACGGACGTCCCGTGTCGGCTCGGGTCATGCTGCCCGCCAACTCGGCGATCTGGCTGGTGCCGCGGGAGTAGTGGCCTCAACCCGTCAGTAGAGGGCGCTGGCCAGCTTGCGCCGGGCGCTCACGACGAACTGCTCGGCGGGATCGAAGAGTTCGAACAGCTCGAGCAGCCGGGTGCGCGCCCGGGTGCGCTCCTCCCCCGCGGTCACGCGCACGACGTCGATGATGCGGTCGAACGCGGCTTCGGGCTGTTGGTTGAGCAGCAGGACGTCCGCGGCCGCGAGCTGCGCGTCGACGTCACGGGGGGACGCCGACTCCACGATGGCGGGATCGTGCGCCTGCGCCCGCAGGATGAACTCGAGGTTCCGCGCGGCGGACACCGCTTCGAGGTTCTCCGGCTCGGCCTCGGCGATCGCCCGGTAGTCGGCGAGTGCGCCGTCGAAGTCGCCGTCGTTCAGCTTCGTCTCGGCGGCGACCAGCCTCGGGTCCTCGGGCTCCGGCTCGGGTGCGGGCCCGTCGGGAACGCCCGGGAGGATGTCGCCGATCTGGGCGAAGATGTCGTCGATCCACTGGGTGATCTCGGCCTCGGAGCGCACCCCGTTGAAGGCGGTCACCGGCTGTCCCTGCACGATCGCGACGACCATCGGGATCGACTGCACCCGGAACGCCTGTGCGATACGGGGATTGGCGTCGACGTCGACCTTCGCCAGCACCCAGCGCCCGCCCGACTGCGCGGCGAGGCGTTCGAGGACCGGCGACAACTGCTTACACGGCCCGCACCATTCCGCCCACAGGTCGATGACCACGAGCTGCTGCATCGACCGGTTGAGCACCTCGGCCTCGAACGTCTCCTCGGTGACGTCGAGGACCGCGGCCGCCGCGGTTCCCGCACCGGCGGCCGGCGGCTGCCCGCCCTCGGCGGGCGGCTCACCGGGCGCGGCAGGTCGTGCTGCGGCCTGCGACTGGGCCCGTTGCGCTTGTGCGCGTTCGGCTTCGGCCCGCTCCTTGAGTACGCCGAGATCCACCGCGCCGGACATGGCCATGGCTGCTGCCGCCTGCTGTCGGGCCGCGGCGGCGGCCTGCTGACGATTGGTTGGTCGCGTCACCCCTCCAGTGTGTCACGACCGCCCACGCGGAATCAGACGACGTCGGGCGAACGCGTTCCGTCCGGCGCGGCGGTGCGCGTGCGGTCCGGGCGAACGACCGGCGCGAGCACGACGGCGAGGACGAGCGCCGCCACGGCCGCGAGCAACCCGGTGTTCAGCGAGGTCCGGCTGCTGATGAAGCCGACGACCGCGGGACCGGCGAGCATGCCGAGATAGCCGCATCCGACGACGGCGGAGATCGTCCGGCCGCTCGACTCCCCCGACAGATTGCCCGCCGCGGTGAAGATCTGCGGGATCAGCCCCGCCAGACCCAATCCGAACACGCCCCATCCCACGATGGCGAGGAGGGGTACGGGCGAGAGCACCGCGATCAGGATTCCGGCGGTGCCGAGCAGGCCGCCGTAGCGGACGACCGCCACCGGTCCCACCGACCCGACGACCGGATCGATGACGAATCGCGCAACGGTCATCGTCGCGCTGAACGCGCCGAACGCGATGGCGCCGACGGCTTCGGCGGAACCGAAGGTCTCGACCACGTGCAGTGCACTCCAGTCGTAGGCGGTGCCCTCGGCGAGCATGAGTGCGAACGCGACCACCGCCAGCAGCACCAGGCGGCGCCGGTCCACGGTGTGCCACCACTTCCCGGACGCGGGACCGTCGGCGTCTGCACCGCGTGCACTCGCTTCGTCGGTCCCCACCTCGCGACCGGCGAGACCGCGCGCGTTCCACGCCACGACGCCGACGCCGGCCGCCGCGGCGCAGGCCACGGTGAGGACGACACCGACGTCGGCCCACAGGGTTGCCGCGACCACTCCCGAACCCACGAGACTGCCCGCCGAGAAGAACCCGTGGAACGACGACATGATCGGTCGGCCGTAGGCCCGTTCGACCACGACCGCCTGCGCGTTCATCGACACATCCAGGCAACCGTTGGCGAATCCGAAGGCGACGAGCGCGGCGGCGAGCGTCAGGGCGTCGGCGGCGAGCACCGGGGCGACGATGACCGCCGACAGCAGCAGCGCGGCACCGATCGTCACCGGGCGGGACCCCCGACGGTCGATCAGACGGCCGCAGACCTGCATGCCGACGAACGCCGACGCGCCGAGCAACAGCAACAGTCCGCCGAGTTGGTCGTGATCGACTCCGGTGCGCGCACTGATGACCGGGATGTGGGCCACCCACATCGCGGCGAGAAACCCGTTGAGCGCGAAGATCGCCCCGACGCTGCGGCGGGAGTGCCGGAGCGTCGGGGCGATCGAAGGCGGGATCGGGGCGGTCAGGCCGTGGCCTGCCTGGGCGCGCGGTCGGTGGACAGTTCGGCGAGATGGCCGTTGCGGCGCGCCCACCACTCGAACACGATCGTGCCGAACGGCGGGAGGCTCGAGACCAGCGCCAGCAGTGTGACGATCGGGATTCCGATCCGCCGCGAACCCACCGGCAGCTCCCACTTCACCGCGTTCCACTTGAGCTGGATCGCTGTGATCAGGGCGACGACCACGAAGATCACGAAGACGATCCCGTGGATCATGCCCGGCTTGGCGATGGCCTCGTCGTCGTCGTTGACCCGCTTGACGACCATGGCGACCAGCAGGACCGCCCAGGTGATCGCCTCGGCGACGGCGACGAACCGGAAGCGCTTGGCGGGAGTGGTCAGGTCGAAGAATGACAGCATGGCCCTCATTGTGCCGAATCGGACAGCAAACTACTACAAGATGTCGTAGACATCTCGTTCGTTCAGGACTTCGGAACCCGGATGATCAGCGCGTCACCCTGGCCGCCGGCTCCACAGAGCGCGGCTGCACCGACGCCACCGCCCCGCCGCTTGAGCTCGAGCGCGACATGCAGCGCGACGCGCGCCCCGGAGGTCCCGATCGGGTGTCCGACGGCGATCGCACCACCGTTGACATTGACGATCTCGGGATCGACGCCGAGCTGCTTGGTCGAGGACAGCCCGACCGCCGCGAAGGCCTCGTTGATCTCGATGAGGTCCAGGTCCGCGGGTGCGATGCCCTCGCGGTCACAGGCCTTGACGATCGCATTGGCCGGCTGCGCCTGCAGGCTGGAGTCCGGGCCGGCGACGACGCCGTGGGCGCCGATCTCGGCCAGCCACGTGACACCCAGTTCCTCGGCCTTGGCCTTGCTCATCACCACGACGGCCGCCGCGCCGTCGGAGATCTGCGATGAGTTGCCCGCGGTGATCGTGCCGTCCTTGCGGAAGGCCGGCCGCAGCCCGGACAGCGACTCCACGGTGGTGTTGGCGCGAATCCCCTCGTCCTCGGCGAACTCGATCGGGTCGCCCTTGCGCTGCGGGATGGCCACCGGCACGACCTCGTCGTCGAAGACGCCGTTCTTCCACGCGGCTGCGGCGAGCCGGTGGCTTCGTGCCGCGAACTCGTCCTGTTGCTCACGGGTGAACCCGTCGGCGTCGTTGCCCTGCTCGGTCAGCGCCCCCATCGGCTGATCAGTGAAGGCGTCGAAGAGCCCGTCGAACGCCATGTGGTCGACGAGTTCGGTGTTGCCGTACTTGAAGCCGCCGCGGCTGTTGGGCAGGAGATGGGGCGCCTGGGTCATCGACTCCTGGCCGCCGGCGACGACGACGTCGAACTCGCCGGCCCGGATGAGCTGATCGGCCAGCGCGATCGCGTCGATCCCCGACAGACACATCTTGTTGATGGTCAGGGTCGGGACGTCCCAGCCGATGCCGGCCTTGATCGCGGCCTGGCGGGCGGGCATCTGACCGGCCCCCGCGGTCAGCACCTGGCCCATGATCACGTACTCGACCTCGGATGCCGGAACGCCGGCCCGCTCGAGTGCGCCCTTGATGGCGACCGCGCCGAGATCGACCCCGCTGAAGTCCTTCAGGGAGCCCAGCAGGCGGCCGAAGGGGGTGCGTGCGCCGGCGACGATGACCGTGGTCTTGTCGGCAGTCGAAGTCATGAGGGAACCTCCGGGAAGTGTCTAGATAGGGGGGCCAACCGAGCGCCCGCTCTGTGCGCTCAACACCTCAACGCTACCGTTGTCCCATGTCTTCCTCAGCAACGGACCCCAGCGCCACCGCACTCATCTCCGACCTGATCGTCGCCATCGATCACGTCGGCATCGCCGTCCCCGATCTCGACGCCGCCAAGGAGTGGTACGCCACCCACCTCGGGTTCGAGACGCTGCATCAGGAGACGAACGCCGAGCAGGGCGTCGAGGAGGCCATGGTCGGCCCGGCCGGCGGCACCGGTGCGGTCATCCAGTTGCTCGCCCCGCTCGACGAGTCGTCGACGATCGCCAAGTTCATCGACCGCAACGGTCCTGGGCTCCAGCAGCTCGCCGTGCGGGTGACCGACGTCGACGCGGTCACGGCACGACTCACCGAAGCCGGCGTCCGGGTCCTCTACCCCGCCGCGAAGCGGGGCACCGCGGACTCCCGCATCAACTTCGTCCACCCCAAGGACGCGGGCGGCGTGCTGCTCGAACTCGTGGAACCCGCCGCCACCGCACACTGATCCGCCGCAACGGCCGAAAACCGTTGCGCCGCTAGCTGACTCGACATGCCGAGCCGGCCGCTCCAAGCCGTGGACCGGCCGGCTCGGCACCTCCACGCACGGCGTCGCCGACGTCGAGGAGATCCCGCACTCTCTCCGATACACTGGCCGCCATGCCAGGTCCCGCACGGCAATTGCCCTTCGCGATCGTGATGCGCGGTTATGACCGTGAGCAGGTCGCCGATCACCTCCAGCGCCTCGACGCCGATCTGCGCGTCCTCGCCGCCGATCGCGACGCCGCCACCGCCAACGCACACGAACTCGCCGCGCATCTCGAGGACGCGCGCGACGAGATAGCCGAACTGCGCCGGGAGGTCGACAAGCTCTCGGTCCCGCCGACCACCGCGCAAGGGATGAGCGAGCGACTGTCGCGGATGCTGCAGCTGGCGTCCGACGAAGCGTCGGAGATGCGCGCCGAAGCGGCCGCCGAAGCCGCCGAGACGCTGTCCATCGCGCGCCAGGAGGCCGCCGACATGCGGTCGTCGGCCGCGACCGACGCCGAGCGCGTCCGGGGCGAGGCACGCACGGCCGCGAAGAAGCTGGTCGACGAGGCCGCCGCCCGGGCACGGCAGGTCAAGGAGACCGCGGCCGCCAACGAGTCGGAGTCCGCCCGCCTCATCGCCGAGCGCACCGCCGCGATGGAGGCCGAACACACCAAGACCATGCAAGCCGCCAAAGACGAGGCCCGCCGAGTGGTGGAGAAGGCGAAAGCCGAGGTCGCCGAACTCGAGGCGGTCAGCGCCGCCGAACGCCGGGCCGAGCGGGAACGCCATGATGCCGAACTCGCCGATCAGCGCGAACGCGCACTCGACGAGGCGGCACACATCCGTCAGACCGCGCTCGACATCGCGACCGAACGACTCGATCGATCACGCGAACTCGCGCAGGCGGCTGATCGCACGCGTCAGGACATCGCCGCCAACCTCGGGCGGCTACGCGAGGAGCTGGCCGAGTTGCCGGAACTGCTCGCCCAGCCCGACGACTCCGAGTACTCCGTGCTGTCCGACGCCGACGATCTCGACCTCCTCAACCGCAAGCTCTCGCCCGAGGCGCGGTCGCCGGAGGTTCGCTCCGCCTGATCCGAAAGAACCACACAACCTCAGGTCCCAGCCCCTGCTCCCTGAGGTGCGAGGAGCGCGAGCGACGAGCCACGAAGGGCCTGGCAAGACGAGGGCGAGGGCCCTTCGTGGCTCGCTGCG
>NZ_JAUZVK010000031.1:0-32311 GCF_031844505.1 Gordonia sp. AC31 | reverse complement strand
TCGACCTCCGACACGATCCGCTGATCGTCTCCCGCCACGTGCTGACCGCCCAGGTCGACGAGCATGTCCGGGAACAGGCCAACGCCATCGCGACCGGGGAGCTCGAGGCGATCGATGCCGACGCGATACGACACCTCGAGAAGATCGACCCCGACTACGTCGACCAGGCGAACGGATCGGCGCCCGCCGAGCCGACGGTCGACCCGGGGCCGGACGACGAGCCCCGGGACAAGGGCACTCACGGCACCGACCGGTTGACCGGACCGGCGGTGTAGCAACCCCCAGCGGGACCGGCAACCGATCCCGGTGGGTGAGCCCGTCGTCGGGTCGGTGGGGTCGTCGGGTCGGTGGGTCCTCAGCCCTGTCCGACCGCCCCGGCCAGCGCTGTGCCGAAGGTCTGCGCGGTCGCCCGGTCGAGCCGGGAGGTGGTGACGCGCAGACCATTTCGCTGCTCGGCGCCGTCGACGGCGAAGACCGTCCCGGGTTGTACGGCCCACCCCAGGCGCGCCAGTTCGACGCCGACCCGCTCCGCGGGCACCTCGGGCGGGAGATCGACCCACACGTTGATCCCGTCGGGCGGTCCCATGGTCGACGCCACCCCCCGGGCATCGAGCACGTCGATGAGAAGTCGTGTGCGACGGGCGTATTCGAGGCGTGCGGTGGCGATGAGCGCGGTCGTCGCCGGATCGGTGAGCAGGTGCGCCGCGGTGGTCTGCAGCAGGTGGCTGACCCAGGGGCGGCCGGAACGCAGTCGGGCGTCGAGCGCGGCGGCCGTGGTCGGGTCGGCATCGACGAGCGCGACCCGCAGATCCGGACCCAGGAATTTCGCGACGGACCGGACGACCGCCCAGTGTCGGCTGTTGTCCGGGATCACCCGCTGATAGTCGCGAACCGACAGTAGTGAGAAGTGGTCGTCTTCGATGACGAGCACCTCGGGGTATCGCTCGAGAACCGTGCGTAGTTCATCGGCACGAGCCGCGGAGAGGGCGATCCCGCCGGGGTTGTGACCGCGGCAGGTGACGATGACCGCTCGGGCGCCCGCACCGAGCGCCCGCGCCAGATGATCGGGGCGCATGCCGTGCTCGTCGAGCTCCATGGGGAGCGCGCGGTACCCGTTGACGCGGATCGTGCCGACGCTGGCGAGGAAGCACGGATTCTCCACTGCGACGCAGTCGCCGCGGACGAGGTGGGTGTTCAGCAGCCGCTCCATCGCGTCGACGGCTCCGTGGGTCGCGATGAGTTCCCCCCGTTGCGGGTGCTCCCCGAACAGCACCGACGCCGCCTCCCGCAGTGCCGGCGCCACCGCGGCGGTTCCGTACATCGTCGGTCGGTAGGGGGCCGCGGCGATCGCGGCGCGCAGGTCGGGCAGGAGATCGGGATCGGGATTGCCATCGGCGAGGTCGATGGTGTCCGCGGGAGCGGCGAGTTCACTGCCGGGGTGGAGCCGGTCGGCGACCACCGTTCCGCCCCGGCCGCGGGTGTCGGCGGCGCCCACCGAGACGAGCTGCCGGTACGCAGCGGCCACGGTGTTGCGGTTGACTCCCAACTCGGCTGCGAGTTCACGGATCGGCGGCAATGAGTCGCCCGGTCGCAGACGGCCGGAGATGATGGCGTCTCGCACGCTCTGGACGATGGCCTGCACCGTCTGCCCGGTGATCACGACGCTCACCACGACCTCCCTGCTGATCAAGATCACGTTCTTTTGTCCTAGGACAAATGCTACGGTGGTCGCACGGCACCGAGATCAGGAGTTGTGCGCCATGAACCGAAGTCCCGAATCCGCCCGTCCGACCTGGGGTCGCCAGGTTGCCTACTGGTACGGCGGGCGACTGCCCGCCTCGATGACGGAGTGGGTCGGCAACGACCTTGCCGGTCCCGGTGCGTCCGTGCGGATGGTCGCCCGGTGGTCGATACCGTGCATCCTGCTCCTGCTGCCGATGTTGTTCGTCCCCGCCCCGTGGGGAGTGCGGATCACCATGACGATGCCGATCCTGCTGTCGTACCTGTTCTTCTCCATCGCCCTGAACCGGGTCTACCGTCGCTACCGACTGGTCCAGCACGGACTGGACCCCGAGCTCGTCAACGCCGTCGATCGTGTGAAGAACGCCGACCTGTACGCCGAGTACCACCGGAAATACCGCGGCGAGAACGGCCGGCCGGTGTCCGTCTCCCGGTAGGGGACCAGGCCGCGTCACGGTTACTCAGCCCCAGCTCGGCAGCCAGATCTGCTGCCGCCACAGGCCGGGCGAGATCGGGGAAGCGGTGAGGATCGGCCACAACCACACGAAGTTGGTGACGACCAGACCCACGTAGATCGCCACCACCATGATCGCGAGGGCCCGACGCTCGGGCCGGGCGCGGGCCGTCGCCGCGGCCGAACGCAGCAGGTCGCCGCAGCACAGCGCGAGGCCCATCACCAGGAACGGCGCCAGCACGGTCGCATAGAAGAAGTACATCTGCCGGTCCAGGGCGAGGAACCACGGCAGGATCCCGGCGAGGTAGCCGACCAGGACCGCCGCGTACCGCCAGTCACGCCGCACGATCCACGACCACAGTCCCCACAGCAGCATCGGCAAGGCCAGCCACCAGAGAGCCGGTGACCCGATCAGCATCTGCGCGCGCACGCACTCGCCCGCGCCGCACTGGTCGGGACCGTTCTCGAGCGCGTAGAGCATGGGGCGCAGGCTCATCGGCCACGTCCACGGCTTGGACTCCCACGGATGCTGGTTGCCCGCCGAATTGGTCAGCCCCGAATGGAATTCGAGGATTCCCGACTCGTAGTACCACAGCGATCGCCAGGCGCCCGGGACCCAGGCGAACGGTCCGTCGGTACCGATCGTGTTGCCCACCTGATAGCGGTAGACGGCCGTCTCGCTGTTGAACCAGGGCAGGTAGGTCAGGAAGTAGATGACGACCGGCATCACCGCGAGGCTCGCGCCGCTCGGTACGACGTCGCGCGCCAGGGTGCCCACCCAGGGGCGCTGCACGTGGTACGCCCGGCGGGCGGCGACGTCGAAGCCGATCGCCAGTGCGGTGAAGAAGATGACGTAGTAGATGCCCGACCACTTGGTGCCGCAGTTGAGCCCCAGCATCACGCCGGCGACGAACCGGTACCACCGGAAGCCGAGGCGCGGCCCGAAGGGACTGTCGGCGATGCGGCCCTCGCGGTACACGCGGTCCATACGCGCCCGGACCTGGTCGCGGTCGGCGACGAGCGCGGCGAAGGTGGCCACGATGAACAGCGTCTGGAAGATGTCGAGCATGCCCATCCGCGACTGCACGAACAGCACGCCGTCGCAGATCGCGAACACACCCGCGATCGCTCCGACGAGCGTCGAACGCGTGAGCCGACGAACCGCACAGTAGATCAACACGACGATGAGGACGCCCGAGATGGCCGGTGCGACGCGCCATCCGAGCGGGCCGTAACCGAAGACCGCCTCCGAGGCGGCCAGCATCCACTTGCCGACCGGCGGATGCACGACGAGGCCGTACGCCGGGTTGTCCTCGATCCAGTTGCCGCCGGTCAGCACCTGCCAGCCCTGCGGGACGTAGTGCTTCTCGTCGAAGACCGGTGTGCCCTTGTCGGTGGGGTGGGTCAGGGCCCAGAAACGGGTGATGGTGGCCAGCAATCCGATGACCACGCCGACGAGGAGTCCACGCCCGCGGTCGGGGGCACCGAAGAGCGGTGCGGGCACGTCCGGGCCCAGGCGAGGTGGCACCCGATCGATCCTAGTGGTCCCTCGTAAGCTGGCTGTCGATGAACGCCGCCCAGTCCGACTCGCCCCAGCTCGACGACGATACGACCGTGTCTCCTGACGCCACCGGGGGCGCCGATCCTGGTCCCGGTCACTCGTCGGACGCGCGCGGCCGGCTGGTGTTGGCGGCCACCCCGATGGGACAGGTCGACGACGCCTCGCCGCGTCTGCGTGCGGCGCTGCGGACCGCGGACATCGTCGCCGCCGAGGACACCCGTCGCGCCCGTGCGCTGGCCGCGGCGCTCGATGTCGAGATCGGCGGACGGTTGGTCAGCTATTACGACCAGGTCGAGGCCGCTCGGACGCCGGGTCTCGTCAGCGCGATCGCCGAGGGGCAGACCGTGCTGCTCATCACCGACGCCGGGATGCCGTCGGTCAGCGATCCCGGGTACCGCGTCGTCGTGGCATGCGCGGACGCGGGACTACCGGTCACGGCACTGCCCGGGCCGTCGGCGGTGACGACGGCCCTCGCGGTGTCGGCCCTGCCCTCCGAGCGGTTCTGTTTCGAGGGGTTCGCTCCCCGCAAGCCCGGCGCACGGGCCGCGTGGCTGCGTGAACTGGTGTCCCAGCCCCGGACCGCGGTCTTCTTCGAATCACCGCACCGGCTCGCCGACACGCTGGCGGCCGCGGTCGAGATCCTCGGTCCGGACCGTCGCGCGGCGGTGTGTCGTGAGATGACCAAGACCTACGAGGAGGTCCGGCGCGGCGGACTCGCCGAACTCGCGGAATGGGCGAGTGGGGGCGTCCGCGGCGAGATCACCGTCGTGATCGCGGGTGCGGTCGCGGCCGAACCCGACATCGACGACCTCGCCGATCGAGCCGAGGAACTCGTGGCCGGCGGCATGCGCCTCAAAGACGCCTGCGCCGCGGTCACGCAGGGTTCCGCTGCCTCTCGACGCGACGTCTACCAGCAGGTGCTCGAAAGACGTCGAGCTGATCCGGGCTGACGCGCAACTCCACCCGCGGCGCGAGGCGGTAGGGGCGGCTCGAGACGAGCGCGCCGACCACCCGGCGCAGCCGCGACAGTTCGGCGCGCACGCTCACCGTGTGGCCGTCGTCGCCGAAGAGCAGCTGGCTCAACCGCTGTGAGGTGAGGCCCTGCTCGCCGGCGTCGGCGAGCAACAGCAGGATCTGGGCGTGGCGACGGGTCAGGACGGTGCGCCACGGTTCACCGTCGCCGGTCACCGTGACCGTCGGCTCACCGTCGAGGGAGAGGTCGGCCAGGACCGGGCCGGACGGACCCGCCGGACGCACCAGCCATCCGCGGCCGAGACGTTCGACCACACAGATCCCCAGTCCCGGCACGAACTGACGCATGTCGTCCGTCGGGACCGCGACGCGCACGGGCGGGGTGCAGCCGCGTCCTTCGGCCACCCACCCGTCGTCGTCGATGAGCAGTCCCGGTCCGTGCAGGCCGGCCAACTGCGCCTGGCCGGTGAACCGGAGTTCGGCGAGCTCTCGCTGGTGGGCGAGGGTGATCTCGTGTTCGCCGAGTGCGGCCAGCGCCGAGGTGAATGCCGATGCCGCCGGCTGCATCTCCATGGCCGGGCCCGCCAGGCCGGCGATGGCGATCATGTCCCCGGTGCGGTGGTCGTGCACCGGCACCGCGGTGCAGAAGAGTCCGTGCAGCGAACTGTAGTAGTGCTCGGCGCCGAACAGCCGGGTCGGGCGCTGGAGATGGACCGCGAGGCCCACGGCCGTGGTCGCGGTGGAGTTCTCGTCCCAGCGGCTGCCCTCGACGAGGTCGAGTCGATCGGCCTCCGGGAGAACGGACGCGGAACCTCCCCGCCACAGCAGCACGCCGTCCGCGTCGAACACGCCCAGGGTCATCGACGCGTCGTCCGCGGACTGGGCGAACAGACGCTGCAGCGGCTGCACCGCGTCCCGCAGCGGGTGCGTGGCCCGGCGCCTCTCGAGTTCGTCGTCGGAGATGTGGCCCGGATTGTGCGTGTCGACGGTGGACCGGTGTCGACCCGACCGGACACGGCCCCAGGATTCGACGACATCCCCCGGGACTTCGGCACGTGGGGTGCCGCCGGACATGAAGGCATCGTGGTCACGGCGCAGATCACGATCGAGCACCGCGAGATCGGTGGACGACCGGATGGGCACAGTCATGGCGGAATCGTACCCAAAGCGGCACTCGATCATGCCGATCCGCGCGACCCCACGATGCTCGCGGCCTTGTCGAGGCACTCCTGCCATTCCCGAGCCGGGTCGGAATCGATGGTGATCCCACCGCCGACACCGAGGGCGAGGGCCCCGTCGGGTGCGATCTCCACGGTCCGGATGGCGACGTTGAGGTCGAGGGCGCGGTCGGGTCCGGCCACGCCGATGGCGCCGCAGTACACGCCGCGGGCATCGGCCTCCCAGTCGTCGAGGAGTTCCATCGCCCGCAGCTTCGGGGTGCCGGTGACCGACGCCGGCGGGAACGTCGCCGCGAGAACGGCGTCGTTGCCCGTGCCCGGTGCCACGATGGCCTCCACCCGCGAGACGAGGTGCCAGACGCCCGGGGCGGGCACGACCGACAGGAGCTCGGGTACCCGCACGCTGCCGGTCACCGCGATGCGTCCCAGATCGTTGCGGACCAGGTCGACGATCATGATGTTCTCGGCGATGTCCTTGGCCGACGCCGCCAACGCGTCGGGGTCGGCGTGCGCGGGCAGGGTGCCCTTGATCGGCGACGACGTGATGATGTTGCCGGTCCGGCGCAGGAACGTCTCCGGCGACAGGCTCGCCACTGTTCCCCAGTCACCTTGTAGGAAAGCGGCTTTCGCCGGTGCGGTGGCGCCCGCGAGTTCGGTGAAGAAGTCGACGGGGTCGCCGCTGAGCGTGCCGGTGAAACGGGTGCACACACAGGCCTGGTACACCTCGCCGTCCCGGATCGCGTCGAGGCATCTCGCGATGGCGGCGAGGTGCGGAACCCGCTCGGGGGCATTCCATTCCGTCGCCGACGATGGGGTGGTGGCGCTCGGCCGGGCCGAGAAACGGTCGCCGGCGGCACGGACGGTCGCCATCGCCCAGTCTGGGATGCCGGTCCCGACGGACTCCCATCGGCCGTCGCGGAGCACGAGCACGCCGTCGGTGTGCCCGCCGGCGTTCGCCGGCAACGACGCCTCGTCCGGCCGCACCGGGAACCCGAGGTAGCCGAACCAGAACCGGTCGGGATCGTCGGGTGGGAGGCAGCCGGGCGTCAGTGCGACCGACGGTGCGATGACCGCGTCGGCGTCGTACCAGTCACCGATCAGCGCGGCCGGCGGCGGCAGGCGACGGGCGGCGGTCTCGGCGTGCAGTGCGCGGAGCACGTCGAGCGCAGGCGCTGCCGCGACCGGGCCGGGCAACGCAGATCCCACCCCGTTCGACGCGACCATACTGAGTGTGCGAGTTCAGTTCTCGTATCGCGGGAACACCGGAGTCGGCTTCGGCAGCACGGTTCCGGGTTCCAGCCGGCTCGCGACCGCGGTGAACTGACGATTGTCGTCGGCGACGAGCAGATCGAGGATCTTGTTGGACGACTCCGGCATGACCGGCTGGCTCAGGAGTGCGACGATGCGCACGACCTCGGCGCAGACATAGAGAACCGTGCCGGTGCGCTCGAGATCGGTCTTGGCCAGCTTCCACGGTTCCTGTGCCGAGATGTACCGGTTGGTCTCGGCCAGCGTCGCCCACAGGGTCTCCAGCGCCAGGTGGATGGCCTGGTTGTCGATGTGGGCCCGCACGGCGTCGAGCAGGGAGTCGGCACGCGCGAGGAGCGCGGTGTCGACGTCGGTCAGTTCGCCCGGTGCCGGCAGGGTGCCGTCGAAGTACTTGCCGATCATCGACAAGGTGCGCTGGGTCAGGTTGCCGAACTCGTTGGCGAGGTCGGCGTTGATGCGCGACACGATCGCCTCGGCGGAGTACGAACCGTCCTGTCCGTAGGACACCTCGCGGAGGAAGAAGAACCGCACCGGGTCGAGCCCGAACTCGTCGATGAGGTTCTCCGGGTCGACGACGTTGCCGACCGATTTGCTCATCTTCTCGCCCTTGTTGAACAGGAATCCGTGCGCGAACACCCGCTTCGGCAGTTCGACGCCGGCGCTCATCAGGAACGCGGGCCAGTAGACACAGTGGAACCGGATGATGTCCTTGCCGATGATGTGCAGGTCGGCCGGCCAGAAGCGTGCGAAGGCGTCCGGGTCGTCGACGAATCCGACGCCCGTGAGGTAGTTGGTCAGGGCGTCGACCCACACGTACATGACGTGTTCGGGATGGCCGGGCACCGGGACGCCCCAGTCGAAGGTCGTGCGCGACACCGACAGATCGGTGAGACCCCCCTTGACGAAACTGATGACCTCGTTGCGCCGGACGTCGGGGCCGACGAACTCCGGCTGGGACTCGTAGAGCTCCAGCAGTTTGTCCTGGTATGCCGAGAGCCGGAAGAAGTAGGTCTCCTCCTCGGTCCAGGTGAGCACGTGTCCGGTGTCGGTCGCGACGCGGTCGCCGGATTCGTCGACCCGGGTGTCCGCCTCGGCGTAGAAGGTCTCGTCCCGGACGTCGTACCAGCCCGAGTACTTGTCCAGGTAGATGTCGCCGCGGTCGCTCATCCGCTTCCACAGTTCCTCCGACGCCCGCTTGTGGTCCTCGTCGGAGGTGCGGATGAAGCGTTCGAAGCTGGACCCGAGGCGTTCCTGCAGGGCCTGGAATCGGTCGGAGTTCCGCTTGGCCAGTTCCGCAGTGGGGATGCCCTCCGCAGCGGCGGTCTGCTGCATCTTCTGCCCGTGGACGTCGGTACCGGTCAGGAACCGGACGTCGAACCCGTCGAGCCGTTTGAACCGTGCGAGCGCGTCGGCGGAGATGTACTCGTAGGCGTGCCCGATGTGCGGAGCGCCGTTGGGGTAGGCGATCGCGGTGGTGATGTAGTACGGGCGTCCGCCGCCGTGGGACGCGCCGGACGGATCAGGGCTGGTCAGATCGGGTGCCATAGTGCCCAACAGACTACCGACCGCGCGCGACCGGACCCAATTCCGGTCCGGCCGATTCGGTCGGTTCACACCCACCCCTTTTCGGTGAACCCACCGCCCGGTGTGGAGGTGGGTTCACGGAAATGGGGTGGGTTTGCGGCTCATGAAACCTGGCGCTCAGTCCACCGGCCGCTGGTCCAGAATCACGACCGCTGTCCGGGCGACCATGTCGTCGGCATCATGGATGTACACCTGTAGCGCCGAAGTCGATGCGGTACCGGGGATTTCGGCGAGCGCCTGCACCAGCCTCGATCGGACGGCCGCGTCCGGGTCGGCGCCCAGGCGGTCGACGAGCAGGTCGACGATCCGTTCTCGATGTGCCTCGTGGCCGGCGAGGATCTCGGCGGCCTCGACGTCCCGGTCGCCGGCTGCGATGAGCTCGACCAGTGCGTCGACCGCAGCGGCGACACCGCGACGCCCGAGGGTCAGGGCGGCGATGCGTCGGACCACGGTGTCGGGGTCGTCGAGCAGGCCGCGCAACACCGAGGCGACCTCCGGGGTCTCGTCGACGGCGGCGAGGGCGGTGACCGCTCGGCGTCGGATCGACGGGTCGGGGTCCGACGCGCCGGTGGCGAGACGCTCGACGCCGCCCGGCCGCTGCGCGAGGGCCCAGCGCAGCGCGCCGGCGACGTTGGGATCGGTCTCGGCCAGCAGCGCGTCGGCCAGCGAATCCCCGGACACGCCCACCTCCCCGGCGAGCAGTGCGGCCTGCTGACGAAGGGCCGCGTGTTCGGACTGGACCGCACGGAGCAGACCGATCACCCCCAGCACCGACGACCAGTCGGCGGCGCCCGTGGCGCGGACATGCTGCAGGCGCTCGAGGAGCTGCGCGTCGGCGGCCATCCTCGCCTTCGTGTCGTCGACGAGCCGGTCCATGAGCGAGTCCGGCGCGAACTCCGGGTCGTCGAGCGCGAGTCTCACCTCCCGCAGCGACAGTCCGAGCGAGCGGAGACTCTCGACATGCATGAGCCGCTCGAGGTCGGCGTCGGAGTATTCGCGATAACCGCCCGACGTCCGGCCCGTGGGCCGGACGAGGCCAAGCGAGTCATAGTGGCGCAGCATCCGGTTGCTCAGACCGGTATGCCGCGCCACCTCGCCGATCAGCACCGCTACGTACCGTCCTCTGGCTCGATCGCCGACGAATCCTCCGCCGCGGCATCGCTGTTCACCAACCGTGTCGCGTACTCCAACGCAGCGGCGAAGTCGCTGTCCGGGTCGTCGATCAACCGCTCGGTGGCGGCCACGTGTGCCCGTACCGTCAGATCGCCGCGCCTCTTCGCGGCGGTCAATGGTCCGGCGGCGAAGCCTCCGAGCCCGGCCAGGGCACGGCTGAGACTCCGCTGCACGTCCGTGCTCCCACGACCGAGTTCGCCGGCCAGTTCGTTCGCGAGCCAGGTCTCCCGCCCGGACGGGACCAGGCCGACGGCGGTCCGCCACGCGGCGCGCGCCACCTCGTCGTCCGTGTCGTGCAGGAGCGCGAGGGTGATCGACGTCCACGCCGATCGATCCCCGATCTTCGACAGGGTGTGCAGGGCCTGGGCCCGCGCCTGTGGGGACGCCGACCCCAGCTCGGTCACGAGTCCGGGAACCGTGAGATCGGCGGGCAACCGCGTGAGGGCCCAGGTCAGCATGTCCCGCACGAAGAAATCCGGCTCGACGCCGCAGCGTCGGATCAGCTCCTCGGCGTAGCCGGGATGCGGGTTGCTGCCCGCCGCCATCGCGGCCCGCAGCCTCGTCGAGGCGTCGTCGGCGGCGAGCGCCGCCAGCAGGGCAGGGTCGGACGCGTGGGTTGTCTGGTCGGTCATCGTCGACCACCTCCTTCGCCACCCATCTGAGCGCTTGACACAGTGAGAAGGTCAAGCGCTGAGATGTAGTGGTGTGTCTCGGAAATAAGCGACTGGTCTCCGGCGCTCGATCGGTGCCTGGCTGCGTTGTCGTCGGTCGAGATAGCTCCGCTATCCCTCCCTCCTCCGCCTTGCCAGACCACCGATCGCTCCACCGGATACCGGCCACCTATTTCCGAGACACACCACTAGATCTCCCGGCGATACGGTTCGCACCCCGGCGGGGCCTTCGGTGGTTCGCGGTATTCCAGCTCCGGAATGTGCATGGTCATCGGCGCGGACTCGAGTGTGAACTTCTCGCCGTGGTGCGCCAGGTCGATCGGCGGGCCCGACAACAACCGGTACGTCGCATTGTCCTTGTCGACGGCCACCACGATCTTCGAGTCCCGGATGATCATGCGGAAGGACATGTAGGTCAACCGCTTCGGCAGCCGCGGTGCGAACGTGATGTTCCCGCCGAAGTCGCGCATACCGCCGAAACCCGCCACGCAGTCGGTCCAGGCACCGGCGAGAGCCGCGATGTGCAGGCCACTGCTGACGTTGTTGTGCAGGTCGTGCAGGTCGGTGAACACGGACTCGGCGAGCAGGTCGTAGGCGAGATCGGGGTAGCCGACCTCGGCGGCGGTGACCGCCTCGCAGCAGGCCGACAGCGACGAGTCACGAACGGTCAGTGGGTAGTAGTAGTCGAAGTTGCGCAGCTTCTGCTCGGGCGTGAAGGCGTCCCCGAACAGGTAGGTCGCGAAGACCAGGTCGGCCTGCTTGACCACCTGCTTGCGGTAGAGGTCGTAGTACGGGTAGTTCAACAGCAGCGGATAGCGTCCCACCGACGACTCGAAGTCCCAGGCGCCCAACAACGTGAACGACTCACACTGCTGGTGCACGCCGAGCGCGTCGTCGAAGGGGATCGTCATGTCGTCGGCGCACGCTTCCCAGTGCGCCGCCTCGGCGGTCGTGACCCCGAACTGCTCGGCGAGATCCGGACGGCGATGCACCGCCGCCACGGCGTCGCGCAGATTCTGTTGCGCCGCCAGGTTGGTGAAGGTGTTGTTGTTCACGACGGCGGTGTACTCGTCGGGACCGGTGACCCCGTCGATGCGGAACTTACCGTTCACATCGTGGTGCCCGAGGCCGGCGAACAGCCGGGCGGTCTCGACGAGAAGTTCGACGCCGCATTCGGTTTCGAACTGCTCGTCGTTGGTGGCCCGCAGATAGCGCGCGGTGGCGTTGGCGATGTCGGCGGAGACGTGGACGCCCGCGGTGCCCGCGGGCCAGTACCCCGAACACTCGTCGCCGTTGATCGAGCGCCACGGGAACATGGCCCCGCGTTGCCCCAGTTCGGCGGCCCGGGACTTCGCTTTGTCCATGGTGGAGTGGCGCCATCGCAATTCCTCGCCGGCGGCGGCGGGCACGGTGTAGGTGAGCATCGGGAGGATGAAACTCTCGGTGTCCCAGAAGGTGTGACCGTCGTAGCCGGGGCCGGTGAGACCCTTGGCCGGGATCGCGCGGGACTGACCGCGCGCGCCGGCCTGCAGGACATGGAACAACGCGAAGCGAACCGCCTGCTGCAGTTCCGGATCGCCGTCGAGTTCGACGTCGGCGTCGCGCCAGAAGTCCTCGAGGTACCGGACCTGGTCGGCCTTGAGCGAATCCCAACCGGTCTCCATCGCCATCGCGAGGGCCGCGTCGACCTGGGCGCGCAGCGCCGGCACCGAGCGTCGGGCCGACCAGCCGTACCCCATGTACTTGGTGAGGGTGAGACTCTTGCCCTTCGGCACGTTGGCCGCGATGGTGAGCCGGGCCAGGTCGCCGTCGGCGCGGATGAAGGTGTCGGCCTTGTCGGGGAAGTAGATCTCGTGGTCCATGCCGGCCGCCATGTGCAGGCCGGACTTCTTGGTGTGGTGGACCAGCATGCCCCAGTAGTTGCGACAGGTGGCGAGGTCGGAGACAAGCGGGGCGTCGAGTGCCGCCGCCAGGCGCGGGTCGTTGCCCGGTGCCGGAACCGGCTCGTTGGCCAGGAGATCGGACTGCAGAACGAGTTTCATGTCCTCGTCGACCGGCTCGACCTCGTACCGGATCGCGGCGATCGTGCGTTTGGTGAAGGACACGAGGCGTTCGGACTTGATGCGGACCTTTCGGCCGGTGGGTGAGGTCCACACCGTGTGACGACGCAGGGTGCCGGTCCGGAAGTCCAGCGTCCGCTCGTGCTCCTCGGTACGCCCGTACCGAAGGTCCATCGGCTCGTCCTCGACCAGCAGCCGGATGATCTTGCCGTCGGTCACGTTGACGACGGTCTGTCCGGATTCGGGATATCCGTAGCCGCTCTCGGCATAGGGCAGGCCGCGCAGCTCGTAGAAGCCGTTGAGGTACGTGCCGGGATGATCGACCGGCTCACCCTCTTCGAAGGACCCGCGTAAACCGATGTGCCCGTTGGACAGTGCGAACAGCGTCTCGGTTCGGCCCAACATGTCCAGATCGACGCCACCGCGCCACTTCAGCTGCCACGGATGGATCTCGAAGCCGAAGTCGTGGCCGTGCTCGGCGGTCATGCGGGGAGCAATTCGACGAGGTCGTTCACGACGATGTCGGCGCCGGCGGCACGCATCGCCTCGGCCTGGCCGCCGCCGACCCGGTCGATGCCGACGACGTAGCCGAAGGCTCCCGCGCTGCCGGCCGCGATGCCGGAGATGGCGTCTTCGAAGACGACCGCCGCGGCGGGCTCGACGCCCATCAGTTCGGCGCCCAGGAGGAACGAGTCGGGTGCGGGTTTGCCCTTCAGGCCTTTCGACACGATGTCGAGTCCGTCCACCCGGACCTCGACGAATTTCGACAGGTCTGCCGCATCCAGCACTGCTGCTCCGTTCTTCGAGGAGGTCACCACGGCGATCCGGAGACCGGCGTCGCGCGCCGCCTCGAGATATCGCACGGACCCCGGATAGGCCTGCCCGCCGTCCTCGGCCAGGCTGACCAGGAACATGTCGTTCTTACCGTCTCCGATCGCGGTCACGGTCTGCGCGTCGACATCGTCGATTCCGCGAGAGGCGAGGAAGGCCCGGACGCCGTCCTCACGGGGACGTCCGTCGACGTAGTCCAGATAGTCCTGATCGGTGAACTCGACGAAATCGGCGTGGTCTGCGCCGCCCGCACGGGCGGCGAGAAAGGCGTCGAACGCCTTCTTCCACGCCTTGCGGTGGAGCACCGCGGTCTCGGTGAGAACCCCGTCGAGGTCGAACAGTGCGACGGTGATCGAATCTGGCAATCCCAACACGCTTCGCCACGCTACCCGTCCCGGGCGACTCCGGCGCGATTTGCGTGGCCACCCCGGGCGTTTTCTGCCGGCCGCGGGCGCGCGATCGCACGCGTCGTCCCGGACAGCGGTTCGTCCGGCGACGCCTGCGCGCCCGAAAAGGCTTTGACCGGGCGACAACTGGAGGTGAGACGATGGTCCGATGACTCGACGATTCGCTCAGATCGATGTGTTCTCCGCTACCGAGACCGGTGGTAACCCGGTTGCCGTGGTGCTCGATGCCACCGACATCCCCGACGACCGGATGGCCGCGTTCGCGCGCTGGACGAACCTGTCGGAGACGACCTTCGTGCTGCCGCCGACCGACCCTGCCGCCGATTACCGTCTGCGCATCTTCACCCCGGACGGCGAGCTGCCGTTCGCCGGGCATCCAACCCTCGGCTCGGCACATGCCTGGCTGACGACGGGCGGCCGGCCTGCGGGGGAGGACATCGTGCAGGAGTGCGGCGTCGGCCTGGTGCGACTGCGGCGCACTGGTGCACGGCTGGCCTTCGCGGCGCCGCCGTTGCGGCGGTCTGGACCCGTCGACGCCGCCGTCGTCACCGAGGTCGCCGCGGCGCTGCGGGTCGACACGGCCGAGGTCCGCGCGGCCGAGTGGGTCGACAACGGGCCGGAATGGATGGTGTTGCAACTCGAATCGGGCGAGCGGGTGCTCGAGGTGACCCCGGACATCCCTGCCCTCGGCGATCACAAGGTCGGATTGTTCGGGCGGTACGGCTCGGGGGACGGAGAGGTCTTCGGCGAGGTGCGCGCGTTCGTTCCGGGCATCGGGGTACCCGAGGACCCGGTGACGGGCAGTCTCAACGCCGGCATCGCCATGTGGTTGCGGGCCACCGGGCAGGCGCCGGCGTCCTACGTCGCCGCGCAAGGTGCGGCGCTCGGTCGGGCCGGCCGCATCCACGTCCACGACGACGGCGAGCACATCTGGGTCGGCGGCGACACGACGACGGTGATCGAGGGCACGGTGACGCTCTAGTGGTGTGTCTCGGAAATAAGCGACTGGTCTCCGGCGCTCGATCGGCGCCTGGCTGCGTTGTCGTCGGTCGAGATAGCTCCGCTATCCCTCCCTCCTCCGCCTTGCCAGACCACCGATCGCTCCACCGGATACCGGCCACCTATTTCCGAGACACACCACTAGCGATGTCGGACCGCACCGGATGGTGTCGGCGCGCTGTGCCAAGGTGGGTGCCATGAGCGACGCCCCTGGCGACCCGGACAAGGGTGATCCCGAGACGAGTGGCGGCGAGACCCTGAGCAACAAGGCTGCCAAGAAGCGACGTCGACGCGAACCGCCACCGGACCCGGCGCCGCTGCCCGGCCTCGTCGACGCGCACACCCACCTCGCTGCATGCGGCGGACGCGACGCCGAGACGGTCCGCGCGATCTGCGACCACGCGCTGGGCGTCGGCGTCGGCCATGTGGTCACCGTCGCCGACGACATGGTCGATGCACGGTGGGCGGTCGCCGCCGCGGAGTGGGACGTTCGCGTCTACGCGGCGGTGGCCCTGCACCCGATGCATGCCGGCGATCTGAACGACGAGACCGCCGCCGAGCTCGAGCACATGGTGCGTCACCCGCGAGTCGTCGCGGTGGGCGAGACCGGGCTCGACTATTACTGGCCCGGAAAGTCCGACGACTGTGCGTCGCCCGAGGTGCAGCACGAGACGTTCCGCTGGCACATCGACCTCGCGAAGCGGGTCGGCAAGCCGCTGATGATCCACAACCGCGAGGCCGACCGGGATCTACTCGACGTCCTGGCCGCGGAGGGCGCCCCGGAATCCGTGATCATGCACTGCTTCTCCGGTGACCGAAATGTTGCACGCGAATGTGTCGAGCGTGGGTTCATGCTCAGTTTCGCCGGCACTGTGAGCTTCGCCAACGCCGATGAGCTCCGGGTCGCGGCCGAGTTGGTCCCCGACGACCAGATCCTCGTCGAGACCGACGCGCCGTTCCTGACCCCGCATCCCTACCGTGGCCAGCCCAATCAGTCCTATTGTCTGCCGTACACAGCCCGGGCCCTCGCGGCCGTGCGTGGCGTGGCGGACGAGGAGATGGCTCGCATCCTCGGGGCGAACGCACGGCGCGTCTACGGCATCCCTTTGCCATAATCTGGCCGGTTCGTTATCGTACTGTGATCCAGCTGGCCGATGTGCTGATCCACTCGGCCGGCGTGGTGCCAGTGTTGCCTATCAGGATGTCGTGCCCTTGTCTTCTCTGCCCAACCCAGAGCTGCAAAACCCCGAACTGTCGAACCCGGAGCCGTCCGCTCCGACATCGTCGGGTTCGGTGTTCGCCAAGATCAACGGCTCGAAGTCGTTGCGTGTCCGCGTCGCCGTCGGCGCCGTGTGCGCCACCGTCGCGGCCGGCGGGGTCATGGGCGTCAGCATGCACAAGAACGTCGCGATCGACGTGGACGGCGACATCCGGCACGTGTCCACCATGGCGATGTCCGTCGAGAGTCTCCTCGAGTCGGAGGGGCTGGCGCCCGCCGACGGTGACAAGGTGAGCCCGGCACCCGACTCGGGCTTCGGCGACGGCCAGACCATCAAGGTCAACAAGCTCAAGGAACTCACCCTCGACATCGAGGGCAAGCGCGAGACCATCGTCACCAACGCCTCGACCGTGGACCAATTGATGGCCGAACGCGGACTGACCCACGCCGCCGAGGAGACCGCCTTCGGCGAGGAACTGCCGGTCGACGGCGGTCAGATCGAGGTCGCGCTGCCCAAGCCGGTGAACCTCGTCGACGGACCGGCCCGCAAGCGCCCGACCGTCGCCGCGCATACCGTCAAGGATCTGCTCGAGTCGCTCGGCACCCCGCTGGGCGCCGAAGACAAGGTCACCCCGGCCGCCGACACCAAGATCACCCCGAACCTCAAGATCGTCGTCACCCGGATCAAGACCGAGGACGTCACGCTCACGGAACCGGTCGCCCCGCCGGAGGTCAAGAAAGAGGACCCGACCCTCGTCCGCGACCGCAAGGTCGTGGAGAAGAAGGGCACGCCCGGCGAGGCGCGTGTCACCTACAAGGTGACCACCGTGAACGGCCGGGTCGTCAAGCGCGACAAGCTGACCAGCGAGGTGCTCAGCGAGCCCGTCGCGGCCACCGTTCGCATCGGCACCAAGCCGGGTGCGCCGTTCGTGCCGCCGGGGTCGGTGTGGGATGCGCTCGCCGCGTGCGAGGCGACCGGCAACTGGGCGATCAACACCGGCAACGGCTTCTACGGCGGCGTCCAGTTCGACCAGAACACCTGGGAACGCTGGGGCGGACTCGAGTACGCGCCGCGCGCCGACCTCGCCACCCGCGAAGAACAGATCGCCATCGCGAAGAAGACCCAGGCGGTCCAGGGCTGGGGCGCATGGCCGTCCTGCTCGTCCAAGCTGGGCCTGCGCTGATCAGCGACTCGACAGCGGGTTCACCCGACAGCGCGCCCGACGAGGCTCCGCGTCTCCTCGGGCCGGCACAGATCAGGGAGCTCGCGGCGGAGGTCGGCGTCCGGCCGACCAAGACTCTCGGACAGAACTTCGTCCACGACGCGAACACCGTGCGAAGGATCGTCGCGGCATCGGGGGTCGGGCCCGACGACACCGTCCTCGAGGTCGGGCCCGGGCTGGGCTCGCTCACCCTCGCCCTCCTCGGGACGGCGGGCAGGGTCGTCGCCATCGAGATCGATCCGGTGCTCGCGGAACGTCTTCCGGCGACGATCGCGGAGTATGCCCCGAGTCGGCAGGGCAACTTCGAAGTCATCCTCGCCGACGCGCTACAGGTGACGCGCGACGACCTGCCGGTGGTCCCCACCGCTCTGGTCGCGAACCTGCCGTACAACGTGTCGGTGCCGGTCCTGTTGCACCTGCTCGGACTCTTCCCGGAGATCACCACCGCCCTCGTGATGGTGCAGGCCGAGGTCGCCGACCGCCTCGCCGCCGGCCCGGGCAGCCGCACCTACGGGGTGCCGAGCGTCAAGGCGCGCTACCACGGTCGCGTGAGCCGGGCCGGTGCGGTGGGGCGCAACGTCTTCTGGCCCGAACCCAAGGTGGAGTCGGGTCTCGTCCGCATCGAACGAACCGACGACCACTCGACCGATCCCGTTGTGCGGCAACAGGTGTTCGCCGCGATCGACGCTGCATTCGCCCAGCGACGCAAGACGATGCGCTCGGCGCTGGCCGGCTGGGCCGGTTCGGCGGCCGAGGCCGAACGCCGGCTCCGTGAGGCCGGTATCGATCCGGGTGTGCGGGGCGAGAAGCTCGACGTCGACGACTTCGTCCGCCTCGCTCGCACGACCTGATCTCGACGCCGGGTCGCTGATCGCGGGAGACCGCGGCTCGTCGTGGGGGCGGGCGCAAAACCACTCGCCGTCGGCGGGGAGAGGCTCGTACCGTGTTGTGCATCCACAGCATCGACGACGAGGTCCGACATGGCTCCACCACAGACTCTGACGACGCCGAGGCTGCGGCTGCGCGCACCCGCCGACCGTGACATCGAACCGATCTTCCGCGCCTGCCAGGACCCGGACATCCAGCGCTTCACACTGGTCCCGGTCCCGTATACGCGGGCGCACGCCGAACATTTCGTCCGCGACATCGCCCCGGCCGCCGGGTCGTCGGTGTGGACGATCGAGATCCCCGGCGGTGAACTCGTCGGCACCATCGGACTGCGAACCGTCGAGAAAGGCGTTGCGTCACTGGGCTATTGGTGTGCGCCGTCGCATCGGGGCCATCGCTACCTCACCGAGGCGCTCGCCGCGGTCCTCGACCACGCCTTCGCCGACCCCGCCGACGGCGGAGCCGGGTTCGATCGCGTGATCCGGCGGGCGCTGGTCGACAACGTGGCCTCGGCGCGGCTGGCGGCGTCGGCCGGCTTCCGCTACACCGGCCGACGCCCCGAGGACGAGATCGATCAACTCCCGTCGGGTCGCCACGTCGGCGATGTGCACACCGCCGTGCTGCGAGCGGGCGAGGACCGCACCCAGCAGTCCTGGAACCTCGAGCAATCGGACTCAGTTCGACGCGGCGCGCAGTTTCTCCAGTAGCTCGGGAGCGGCGTCGCGCAGGAACGCGTCCTGGGTGTCGCCCCCGATCTGCACCAGCGCGATGTCGGTGAACCCTGCCTCCCAGAACGGTTTCACCGCCTCGACGATCTGGTCGAGGTCCGGGCCGCAGGGGATGTTGCCCGCGACGTCGTCCGGCGTGACGAACTGCGTCGCTGCGGCGAAGCCCGCGGTGGTGCGCAGGTCGGCGTTGACATCCCACCCGCCGGCGAACCACCGGAACTGATCGTGGGCGCGCTCGATCGCCTTGTCGCGGTCGGGATCCCAGCTGATGGGGATCTGCCCGATCGCGCGGGACCGCTGCCCGTCGACGGTCGGGGTCGACGAATGTTCGTTCCAGGCCTTGATGAAGTCGGCGTCGGGTTCGACGGCGATCAGGTGGTCGGCCAATGGCCCGAACGTCTCGATACCCGCATTGCCCGCCACCGCGACGCCGATCGGGACGGGCTGGTCGGGCAGATCCCAGATCCGGGCGGCGTCGACCTGGAAGAACTCGCCGCGGAAGTCGACAAGCTCACCGGTGTGCAGTTTGCGGATGATCTCGATCGCCTCGGCGAGCATGTCCTGGCGGTCGGCGACCGAGGGCCAGCCCTCGCCGACCACGTGCTCGTTCAGGTTCTCGCCCGAGCCGAGGCCGAGAGTGAAGCGACCGTCGGCGAGGATCTGCAGCGTCGCAGCCTTCTGCGCGATGATCGCCGGGTGGTAGCGGATCGTCGGGCACGTCACGTAGGTCATCAGGTCGACCCGCTCGGTCGCGTGGGCCACGGCTCCCAGGACCGTCCACGCGTACGGGGCGTGTCCCTGGGCCGAGAGCCACGGGAAGTAGTGGTCGCTCGACACCTCGAAGTCGAAGCCGGCGTCTTCGGCGCCGACGGCGTACCGCACCAGCTCTTTCGGGCCTGCCTGCTCGGTCATCAGGGTGTAGCCGAAACGTGTTGCCATGGAGGTCTCCTCTGCGAGATGGGTCGCCTCGGTGTAGCCATGAGTCATGGGTCCGAAACCCGGGACGCTCGAGACGGTGGTGCCCGGACGACGGACGTTCGACGACGGGGCGCGGTTCTCGACCCCGGAAACGAGGCGCAGATGCCAGACCGGAAAGCGGATGGGTCGATCGACACCGTGCTGCTCGATGTCGACGGTACGCTCGTCGACTCCACCTACCTCCACGCGTTGGCGTGGATGCGGGCCTTCGCTGCTCACGAGCTGATCCCGCAGTGGTGGCAGGTGCACCGGGCGATCGGCATGGGTGGCGACCGGCTCGTCGGCGAGCTGCTCGGCGACGACGTGGAGGAATCGCTCGGCGACACCTTGCGCGACGAGTGGGAGGAGGCCTATCGCGACCTGCTGCCCGACGTGCGGCCCCTGCCCGGCGCTGCCGATTTGGTGCGGGGACTGCTGGACGCCGGCTACCGGGTGGCGCTCGCGTCGTCGGGCAAGTCGGAGTTCACCGACGCCGCGCTCGAGTCGATGGGATTGTCGCGGAACGACTTCGCCGCCGTGACCACCTCGGACGACGCCGATTCGTCCAAACCGGCGCCCGACATCCTGTCGGTCGCGCTCGCCGAGGCCGGCGGTGGAAAGGCTGTCGTCGTCGGCGACACCGTGTGGGACGTGGCGTCGGCGCATCGCCTGCCGGCGGAGTGCGTGGCGGTACGGTCCGGTGGTTTCGCGGAGGGTGAGTTGCGCGACGCGGGCGCGGTGCTGGTCGTCGAGCACGTCGGACAACTCGTCGACCGCGGCTGGCGCCCCTGATCGACGGCGGCTGGAGCGCCGGACCGACCGCATCGGTCGGCGCGGGGCCGACGTCGGGGCGCTAGGCTGGATCATTGTGTCGCGAACGTCGCTGTCGGTGGTGTCGGACTCCGTCACCGCGCGGGCTCCGTCGAAGGTCAATCTGCACCTCGGGGTCGGTCCGCGCCGCGAGGACGGCTACCACGACCTCGTGACCGTCTTCCAGGCGCTGTCCCTGCACGACGACATCAGGGTCGCCCGGGCCAACGAGATGAGCATCACGGTTCGTGGCGAAGGCGCCGGGTCGGTCCCGACGGACGAGTCCAACCTGGCGGTCCGGGCGGCGCTGGCACTTGCCGAGTGGGCGGACCGTCCCGGCAAGGTCGCGATCGACATCGACAAGACGATCCCGGTGGCCGGGGGCATGGCCGGTGGCAGCGCGGATGCCGCCGGGGCGCTGGTCGCACTCGCCGCCCTGTGGAAGCTCGACATCGGCCGCGACGACCTCGCCGCGATCGCGGCGGACCTGGGCAGCGACGTCCCGTTCGCGTTGCACGGCAACACCGCCCTGGGTACCGGACGCGGCGAGCGGCTGATGCAGGTCCTCTCCCGCGGTGACTTCCACTGGGTGCTCGCGCTCGCACGCGACGGACTGTCCACGCCCGCGGTGTACCGCGAACTGGATCGGCTGCGCGACAGCCGTTCCGGAGAATGCGCCACCGACGACGAGCGGGACCTCCTCCGCCGCCCCGACGAACTCATGCAGGCCCTGGCGTCCGGTGACCCGCACGCGGTGGCGCCCTTGCTGCACAACGACCTACAACCGGCGGCGCTGTCGCTGCAACCCACCCTCCGCCGGACCCTGCGTGCCGGAATCGACGCCGGAGCACTGGGCGGCATCGTGTCCGGCTCCGGTCCGACATGCGCCTTCCTGTGCGCCGACGAGACCGGCGCGGTGAACGTCGCCGCCGAACTGTCCGGCGCCGGCGTCGCCCGGTCGGTCCGCACCGCCAGCGGTCCCGCCGCCGGTACGCGCGTCCTCGGAGCCGACGTCCGCCACTGATCGCCTACGGTTGCCTGATGTCCCGCAGACCCTCCGCAGTCGTCGCCCCACTGCTCGCGGTCAGCGCAGTCGTCGCTCTACTGCTCGCGCTCTGCATCGTCACGGCCGGCCCGTCGACGGCCGCCGCACCCGCCGACGGTTTCGTCTTCACCACCTCCGAGGTTCCCGACGACGAACTCCCGTCGGCGGCCGGTTCGGGCACCCGCCTCACCTATGCGACGCGCGATCAGAACGGCCGCCCGGCGATGTCGAGCGGCGTGTACTGGGTGCCGAAGGGTACGCCGCCCGCTGGTGGCTGGCCCGTCGTGTCCTGGGCACACGGGACGGTCGGCCTGGCCGACGAGTGCGCGCCGACCCTGCACCGGCTGGGCGACGGTGTCGAGGCCCCGGTGCGCGCGGCGCTCGACGCCGGGTTCGCGGTCACGGCAACCGATTACGCGGGGCTCGGGTCGGCGGGGGAGACCGAATACCTCGGCGGTCGCGCGGCGGCTCACTCGGTGATCGACATGATCCGCGCGGCGCGGTCGGTCGACGCCTCGCTCGGATCACGCTGGGTGTCGACCGGGCACTCGCAGGGGGGCCACGCTGCGCTGCACGCGGGCCGTCTCGCCGCGGAATTCGCACCGGAACTGCCGGTCGCCGGCATCGTCGCGATCGCCCCGGTCTCGTCGCTGGAGAACCTGTTCGGTCTGTTCGGTCCCCGCGTGCCCGGCCTCGGCGCGCTCAATGTGCTGAGTGCGCCGTTCCTGTTCACCCTCGCCGGTCTCGACCACGCGAATCCAGAACTCCGCGTCGCCGATTCCCTGACGTCGGACGGCAAGCGTTTCCTCGACCGCGCGCGTGCCCGGTGCAACGGGGATCTCGTAGATGCGTTGCGGTCGGTGCCGCC
Source organism: Gordonia sp. AC31 (assembly GCF_031844505.1). Classification (NCBI taxonomy): domain Bacteria; kingdom Bacillati; phylum Actinomycetota; class Actinomycetes; order Mycobacteriales; family Gordoniaceae; genus Gordonia; species Gordonia sp. AC31. The sequence continues at coordinate 9,674 of NZ_JAUZVK010000031.1, read as the reverse complement.
GGGCTCACTCGTGGCGTCGTCGTTCACCGCGGAGCAGGACTTCCGGGACGCCCTGCGGGAGTATGCGGAGGTGCCCGTCTCCGGCTACCCGGTGAAAGTCACGCTCGCACATGGTCTTCTCGATCCCGTGCTGCCTTACCCGCTGAGTCGTTCGCTGCGGTCCGCGATGCGTGAGGCCGGCACGGATGTGGACCTCAAGACCTACGCGCGGGCCGATCACAGCGGCGTCGTCGACGAGTCGCTGCCGGACGTGCTGGCCGCGATCCGGGAGTCGTTCGGCCGTTGAGGTCGGGCCGACCGGTTCTCGCGGAGTCGATCACTCGACGCTCTCGCCGAGTTCCATCCAGCGTTCCTCGAGTTCTTCGAGTTCGGATTCCATGCTGCGGATGCTCTCCGTCTCCGCGGCAAGGCCTTGGTAGTCGGACTGATCATGGTCGGCCAGCGCGGTCCGGGCAGCATCGATCTTGCTGTGCAGCTTGTCGATCCGACGCTCGAGCGAGGCGAGCTCCTTGTTGGCCGCGCGCAGCTCGGCGCCGCTGAGGGACGAGCCCGACACGCCGCCGTTCCCCGAAGCTGTGGCGCTCGTACCGGATCCGCCCGACGTCGATCCGGAACCCGACGTCTTCGCCTGTGCCGAGCGGAGTCTCAAGAACTCGTCGACGCCGCCGGGGAGGTGGCGGAGCCCGCCGTCGAGGACGGCGAACTGCTGATCGGTGACCCGCTCCAGGAAGTACCGGTCGTGCGAGACGACGATCAGCGTGCCGGGCCACGAGTCCAGCAGGTCCTCGAGCGCGGCGAGCATGTCGGTGTCGAGGTCGTTGGTCGGCTCGTCGAGGATCAGCACGTTCGGCGCGTCGAGCAGGATGAGCAGCAACTGCAGCCGCCGCTTCTGCCCGCCCGAGAGGTCGCGGACCGGGGTCGAGAGCTGCGCGCCGTCGAAGCCGAGCCGCTCGAGCAGCTGCGACGGCGACAGTTCCTGTGCCTTCGACCCGGAGCCGAAAGTGTACGTGGTCTGCAACTGCGCGATGACCACCCGCACCGGGTCGTCGAGGTACCGGTCGAGGTCGTCGAGGCGTTGGGTCAGGGTGGCGACCTTGACCGTCTTGCCGCGTTTGACTCGGCCGCCGGTCGGTTCCACGGTTCCGGCGATGAGGCCGAGCAGCGTCGACTTGCCCGCGCCGTTGACCCCGAGGATGCCGGTGCGCTCACCGGGCGCCAGCCGCCACTCGACGCCGTCGAGGACGTTGCGGTCACCGTAGGAGACCGACACGTCGAGCAGGTCGACGACGTCCTTGCCCAGACGAGCGGCGGCCAGTGACTGCAACGCAACCGTGTCGCGGACCGGTGGGACGTCGGCGATGAGGGCATTGGCCGCGTCGATGCGGAACTTGGGCTTCGACGTCCGGGCCGGCGCGCCGCGGCGGAGCCAGGCCAGTTCCTTGCGGGCGAGATTCTGTCGTCGTGCCTCGATCGCGGCGGCCTGCCGGTCCCGTTCCACCCGTTGCAGGATGTACGCCGCGTAACCACCCTCGAAGGGTTCGACGATGCGGTCGTGGACCTCCCAGGTGACCGTGCACACCTCGTCGAGGAACCACCGGTCGTGGGTGACCACCAGCAGTCCGCCGGCGTTGGCCGGCCAGCGTCGCTTCAGGTGGTCGGCGAGCCAGGTGATGGCCTCGACGTCGAGGTGGTTGGTCGGCTCGTCGAGCGCGAGGACGTCATGCTCGCCCGCGAGGAGTCGTGCCAGCGACACGCGGCGGCGCTGACCACCCGACAACGAACTGGTGGGCGCTGTCCATTCGACGTCGCCGAGCAACCCGCCGATGACGTCGCGGACCTTCGCGTCGCCCGCCCATTCGTGTTCGGGACGGTCGCCGACGACGGCGTGCCCGACGGTCTCGTCGTCGTCGAAGACGTCGACCTGGTCCAGCACGCCGATGCGGACGCCGCCGCGGACGGTGACGCGACCGGAATCGGGTTGCATCCGTCCGGCGAGCATCGCCAGCAGGCTCGACTTACCGTCGCCGTTTCGGCCCACGATGCCGATCCGGTCGCCCTCGTTGACCCCGAGGGACACCGACTCGAAGACCTTGGTGGTCGGGTATTCGAGGCCAAGGGTTTCCGCGCCGAGTAGATGAGCCACCCGACAAACGCTAGTGGGTGACCGGTCTCGACCTAACGGCGGATGGCCCCGTTGATCATGGCCGCGAACGCGACGGCGCCGGCCTGGTTGACGTGGAAGGGCAGCGCGATCCGATTCGACAGCGCGCTCTCGTACCAGGGATTGATGAGGTTGCAGGCATCGTGTCCCGCCGATCCTCGGTTGGCGTCGATGAAGGTGCCGCCGACCTCGGTCGACGCCCGCCAGAGCGCGCCGTTGGCGCGGTTGAAGACATCGCGCATCCACCGGGCGTCGGGGTCACTCAGCGGGACCAGCGGCCAGCACCCGGTGAACCCGATGAAGCCGCCCAGACCGACGACGATGATCTGGGCGTGCGGCGCCTTGTTCCGGATCGCGCGCAGAGCGGGGGTGACGCGGTTCTCCATGAGTTCGATCCGCCACCGGACCTCGTTCTCGAGGGCACGGTTGTGGCGGCAGCGCCGGTCGGTGAACGCCGGGGTCCGGCACTGGCCGAAGATCGCGCCCCACCGCATGTCGTTGCCGCCGATGCTCACGGTGATCAGCTGAGCGTCGCGCGGAACCAGGTGCAGCTGAATGGGTTTCGTGCCACCGCTGGTGTGCTGCGGGGCCCGGTACAGATGTGCCGACTGCGCGCCCGCACACGAGGCGTCGATGAAGCGTCGCGGCAGGGTCGCGGCGGCGACGAGGGTGGGGTAGTTGAACGCCGACCGCTTGCACCCGCCGAAGTAGGCGGGCGTCGGGGTGTAGAAGCTGCCGGACGCACGCGAATCACCGAGAGCGACGTAGGTACCGCCGGTGTAGCGCGTCGGGGCCGCCTGCGCGGGCGCGGCCACCGCCGCCATCATCGACACCACGAACGCGGTGACCAGCACCGTCGCCAAGATCTGGACCCCGCCCCGAAACCTGCCTACCACCGAACACCGCTTCCACTGCCCACCGAGTTTGCTCAGGGAATCTTAAGGCACGACCTCGGGTCCGACGACAGAGTGCGGGATCCGTATTGGAAACCGGCACGAATCCCGCACTCTGCGGGAAGTGGAACCGGCGCGATCCCGGGTGCGTCTACAACCACATGGCTACTGCACCTGCGTTGCGGACCTTCATCCTCACGCGCGACGGCGTGATCACCGCGGCGCAGGCCCGCGAGCACGGTCTCAGTCGTGCCTCGGTGGCCCGGCGGGTGAAGTCCGGTGAGTGGGTTCGTGCGAGTTCCGGCGTCTATCGCCTGGCCGATCATCCGGTGACCGCAAGGACCCGGACCCGACTGGCGACCCTGCAGGTCTCCGCGGACGCCGTTCTCAGCGGACTCGCGGCGGCGTGGTGGCACGGCCTCGTGACCAAGCGGCCGACGACGACTACCGTCACCGCTCCCCGAAGCTGGCACGGTTCGCCGGAGAAGGGGACGGTGGTCATCCGGAGATCCCTCGACGCGGCCGACGTCGTGGTCGAGAAGGGACTCACGGTGACCGCGGTGCCGTTGTCCGTCCTCGAAGGCGCCGTTGAAGGAAAGATGGACGTACTCGACCGGGCACTTCAGAACAAGAAGGTCACGGTTGACGCTCTCCTCGAGACCTACCAGCGGCGACGCCGCTGCCGTGGTGCAACCGAGATGGCGAAGATGCTCGTGCTCGTCGGTTCTGGTGCCCGTTCGGCTGCCGAACGGCTGACCGTGAAACTGTTCGCCGAGCACGACATAGCGGGTTGGGTCGCCAACCACCCGGTGTCCGGTTACGAAATCGACTTCGCCTTCGTCGGGAGGAAGGTGGCGGTCCCATCACCCCTCCGCAAAGTGCGGGATTCGTACTGGAAACCGTTACGAATCCCGCACTTTGGAAGAGCTCTGGACCACCTACAGGCCGAGATCCTTGGCGATGATCGTCTTCATGACCTCGCTGGTGCCGCCGTAGATCCGCGTGACGCGGGTGTCGGCGTAGAGCCGGGCGATGGGGTACTCCAGGACATAGCCGTACCCGCCGTGCAACTGCAGGCACTTGTCGATGACCTTGCCGGCGGTCTCGGTGGCGAACAGTTTCGCGCGAGCAGCATCGGGGACGGTGAGCTCACCCTCGTTGTGGAGTTCGAGTGCGCGGTCGACGAACTGCCGGATGGCCTCGACCTCGGCGGAGCACTCGGCGAGGACGAACTTGGTGTTCTGGAACGCCGCAACGGGTTTGCCGAAGACGTCGCGCTCCTTGGTGTAGGCGATCGCGTGCTGGACGGCCGCGGCGGCGGTGGCCGACGCCCCGATGGCGATGGTGAGTCGTTCCTGCGCGAGATTGTGCGCCAGGTACGAGAAGCCGGCACCCTCCTCGCCGAGCCGGTCCTCGACCGGCACCTTGACCGAGCTGAACGAGAGCTCGGCGGTGTCGGAGGCCTTGAGGCCGATCTTCTCGATCCTGCGTCCGACGGCGAAACCCTCCGACGAGGTGTCGACCACCAGGATCGACAGGCCCGCACGACGATTCGACTCGTCGAACGGTGCGGTCCGGGCGACGACCAGGATGCGGTCGGCCAAGGCGCCGCCGGTGATGAACGTTTTCGCGCCGTCGAGCACGTAGTGCGACCCGTCCTCGGACAGCTTGGCGGTGGTCGAGATGTTGGCGAGGTCCGACCCGGTGCCGGGTTCGGTCATGGCGATCGCGAACATGAGTTCGCCGGAACAGAATCCGGGCAACCACCGCTGCTTCTGCTCGTCGGTGGCGTACTCGACGAGGTAGGGGAGGATCAGGTTCGAGTGCACCGAGTAACTGCCGAAGGTGACACCGGCCGCCGATGTCTCCTCCGCGATCACCATCGAATAGGTGAAGTCCGAGACGCCACCGCCCCCGAACTCCTCGGGTGCCTCGATGCCCAGGACGCCGAGTTTGCCCAGCCTGTTGTAGAATTCACGCGGCGGATGGCCCTGCTTCTCCCAATCGTGGTACACCGGCGCGACCTCTTTGGCGATGAAGTCACGGATGGTGTTGCGGAAGGACTCATGGTCCTCGGTGAAGATGCGACGCTGCATTGGTCCCTCGAAACTGTTGTGGGCGGACGGGTCTGACGACATTCACCTCAAGTGGTCATCGCTCCTGATATTCGCGTAGGAGCCCCTTGGAGATGATCTGTTTCTGGATCTCGCTGGTGCCCTCGCCGATCAGCAGGAAGGGCGCGTCGCGCATGAGGCGCTCGATCTCGAATTCCTTCGAGTAGCCGTAACCGCCGTGGATGCGGAAGCTGGCCTGAGTGACCTCGGCGCAGTACTCACTGCACAGGTACTTGGCCATCCCGGCGGCGACGTCGTTGCGCTCGCCGGAGTCCTTCAACCGTGCGGCATTGACCATCATCAGGTGTGCCGCCTCGACCTTCGTCGCCATCTCGGCCAGCGAGAACGCAACGGCCTGGTGCTCGGCGATGGGTTTGCCGAAGGTGGACCGCTGCTGCGCGTACTTCACCGCGAGTTCGAAGGCGCGCTGGGCGATTCCGCAGGCGCGGGCCGACACGTTGACGCGCCCGACCTCGACGCCGTCCATCATGTGCGCGAAGCCGCGGCCGGGTTCGCCCCCGAGGATGTCGGTGGCGGGCGCGCGGTAACCGTCGAAGATCAGCTCGGTGGTGTCGATGCCCTTGTAGCCCATCTTGTCCAGCTTGCGCGGGATGGTCAGGCCGGGGAGTACCTCGCCGAAGCCGGCCGGCTTCTCCACCAGGAACGTCGTGAGGTTCTTGTGCGGCTTCTCGTTGCCCTCCTCGGTACGGACAAGTGCGGCAACGAGAGTCGACGACCCGCCGTTGGTCAGCCACATCTTCTGACCGTTGATGACGTATCCGTCGTCTCCGTCCCGCTTCGCGCTGGTCTTGATCGCCGCGACGTCGGACCCCAGTTCCGGTTCGGACATCGAGAACGCGCCGCGCACCTCGCCCGTCGCCATGCGGGGGAGGAAGCGCTGTTTCTGCTCGTCGGTCCCGTGCTGGCGGATCATGTACGCCACGATGAAATGGGTGTTGATCACGCCCGACACGCTCATCCATCCACGTGCCAGTTCTTCGACGCACAACGCGTAGGTCAGCAGGGACTCGCCGAGTCCGCCGTACTCCTCGGGGATCATCAGGCCGAACAGGCCCATCTCGGCCATGCCGTCGACGATGGCCTGCGGATACTCGTCGGCGTGCTCGAGTTCCTGTGCGGTGGGGATGATCTGCTTGTCGACGAACGAGCGGACGTTGGCCAGGATCTCCGTCTGGATCTCGGTGAGGCCCAGGGTCTGCGCGAGGCGGGTCATGGTGGCTGGTCTCCGAAGTCGGTCGGGGTGCGCTCGCACCGTCGGGCGGACGTTGGTGCGCGACCGGCACGCGCCCGTCTCACAGCATGCCCGGCGGCGGCCCGGCGAAGTAGTCGCGGTGAACTAAGGGAGCGATAGCGCGAGCCAATGGCACTCGGCTGCGCCACCGGCGCCTATCGGTCCGATAGCCATCGCCGATGACCCCGCTCGCAACTCCGTGTCCTCGACACATAGGCAGCGACAGTCAGGTCGTTCGCCGAGCGAACGTTGTCACATGGGTTGACCCTGGTGTGAATCGGAACGGATATGAGCCATAACACTTACGGAGCGCATCGCAACCCAGATCACTGGAAGAGGTAATGCCATGACGGTCTCCACCGCCTCCGGATCAGGAGCCGGCGACAAGCCCGGATCAGCGGCGCGCACGGGACCCGATGGTCCCGCCCACACCGTCGACTTCGAAGCGGCCCAGACGCCGCGAGGTCTCGGCCCACGCGGCGAATCACGCGCCGGCGCCTGGGGTCTCACGGCTCTGCTGGTCAGCCTCTACGTCATCAACTACGCCGACAAGGCGGTTCTGGGCATCATCGCGCAACCGCTCCGCGAGGAGCTGGGCCTGAGTTCGTCCCAGATCGGTCTCGTCGGCAGCCTGTTCTTCCTGACGTTCACGATCGGCGGATTCTTCGCGGGACTGCTCAACCGCTGGATGACCCTGCGCTGGTCGCTGGTCCTGCTGGCCCTGTGCTGGGCCGCGGCCATGCTGCCCATGGTGGTGGTGGCGTCGTTCGCGGTCCTCGTCCTCAGCCGGCTGTTCCTCGGTCTCGCCGAAGGTCCGAGTTCGGCGCTCCTGCACACGGCGGCCTACTCCTGGCATCCGCCGGCCCGGCGCGCCCTGCCCGGTGCCCTCCTCGCCGGTGCCGCGTCGATCTCGAAGATCGCGATCGCTCCGCTGCTCGCCGTGATCACAGGAGCTTCGGGTGGCGCTGGGCACTGATCTCCCTTGCCGCCGGTGGCCTCGTCTGGTGTGTCGTCTGGCTGTCGACCTGGCGCAACGGCCCGTACATCGCGAGTGGGAAGACGTCGAAGGACGCGCCGACCGCGAGTGCCGGCGCCGAACCCGCGACGCCGTGGATCTCGATCTTCCGCTCACGCACGTTCGTCACCGGCGCGCTCGTCGTGATGAGCGTTTATGCGCTGGTCAGTGTCGTGCTCACGTGGTTGCCGTCGTACTTCGAAGAGGGGCTGGGGTACAGCCGCCTGCAGTCCGGGTCGATGTTCGCGTTCCCCTCGATCGTCGGCCTGGTCCTGATGGTGCTGAGTTCGATCACGAGTGATCGGATGATCTCGAAAGGGGCGACCTCGCGGATGCTGCGCATCGTCGTGCCGTCGGTCGGGGTTCTCGTCTCCGGTGTCCTGCTGTTCCTGCTGCCCTCGGTCGGCACACCGATCGTCGCGGTCGCGATCCTGTCGATCGGTTATGGATTCGCGGCCACGGTGTTCCCGCTGTTCAACGCGGCCGTCGCCGAGATCTGCCCGCCCCGGCAGACCGCCGGAACGCTGGGTGTCTTCCTGGCGATCATGGCGATCGGTGGTCTCGTCGCGCCGTACGCGACGGGTGTCATCGTCGACGCGGCCGCCACGCCGGCCGAGGGTTACGCCACCGCGTTCCAGGTGCTCGGAATCGTCGCCGCGGTGTGCGCGGTGCTCGCGCTGGTCTTCGCCGATCCCGAGCGCGATCGTGCTCGGTTGCGTCCGCACGCGCCGACCGTCGAGGCGCCACCTCATGACTTGCGCGTCCCATAGGTAGGGCCTCATCGACTGTGAGTGTGAATCGACTTGTCTGCCAAGCGCCCCGGTGGTCGGCTCGTCACAACGGGCGATCGGCGTCCGCCGGCGTGGTGCACGTCGGACACAACTTCATCCCTTGCCCTGACATCGAGGAGTCCCCATGCGTGATGCAGTGATCGTCGACGCGGTCCGCGCGCCCATCGGCCGCCGCCGCGGCGCCCTGTCCGGTATCCATCCCGCCGACCTGTCCGCCCACGTACTGGAGGCGCTCGTCGAGCGGACCGGCATCGATCCGGCCGTCGTCGACGACGTCGTCTGGGGATGTGTCAGCCAAGCCGCCGAGCAGGCGGGCAACGTCGCCCGGACGGCCGTGCTCGCCGCCGGCTGGCCCGAGAGCGTCCCCGGAACCACCGTGACGCGCGCCTGCGGGTCCAGCCAGCAGGCGGTCAGCATGGCGGCCGCGGCGGTGGTGTCCGGCCAGCAGGATGTCGTGATAGCCGGCGGGGTCGAGTCGATGAGCCGGGTCCCGATGGGCAGCGCCGCACCGAACGGCGAGCATCAGCCGCCCACGGTCCTCGACCGTTACGGCGTCGACAAGTTCAGCCAGGGGATCGGCGCCGAGATGGTCGCCGCGAAATGGGGATTGAACCGCACCCGCCTCGACGAGTACTCGCTGCGCTCGCACGAACTCGCTGCGCAGGCGGCCGACCGCGGTGCGTTCGACGCCCAATTGGCGCCGATCCCGGGGGTACTCGAGGGGGACGAGGGCATCCGCCGCGGTGGGACGCTCGAATCGCTCGCCAAGCTCAAGCCGGCCTTCAGCGAGGACGGCGTGATCCACGCCGGCAACTCCTCGCCGATCTCCGACGGGTCGGGTGCCCTGCTGATCATGTCCGGCGAGACCGCGAAGTCGCACGGTCTCACGCCGATCGCCCGCATCCACACCGCGGTCGTCGCCGCCGATGACCCGGTGATCATGCTGACCGGGCCGATCCCGGCCACGGCCAAGGCGCTCAAGCGATCCGGGCTGTCGATCGACGACATCGGGGCCTTCGAGATCAACGAGGCGTTCGCCCCCGTCCCGCTGGCCTGGCAGGCCGAGACCGGTGCCGACCTGGACCGCCTCAACCCGCTCGGCGGAGCGATCGCCGTCGGTCACCCGCTCGGCGGTTCGGGCGCCATCCTCATGACGCGGCTCGTCCACCACATGCGCGACAACGGCATCCGGTACGGACTGCAGTCGATGTGCGAGGCCGGTGGCATGGCCAACACCACCATCCTTGAACTGCTCTGATCCGAAAAAAGCGCAGCACCGCTGGCCCTCCTGCTCCCTGCCCTAATCCGAAAGAAGCGACCCCATCCCATTGCTCCCTGAGGTGTGAGGAGCGATAGCGACGAGCCACGAAGGGCCTGGTGAGACACGTTGCGGAGCCCTTCGTGGCTCGCTTCGCTCGCACCTCAGGGAGCAACGGGGGCTCGCTTCG
>NZ_JAUZVK010000030.1:0-33980 GCF_031844505.1 Gordonia sp. AC31 | reverse complement strand
AACCCAGGTGTTGAAGCGGCGATTCCACTCCGCGACCAACCGGTCGCGGCGCTCATCATCCGACCACAGCCACGACCGGAACTCGGTGGTGATCTTCTCGGCCTGGACTTGGGCGAGGATGGTGGCCTGGGCATCGACTTCCGGTGCCCCCTCTTCCTGCGCCGGCCCCGAGTTCTTCACCACGATGGAGCGTTGGTTGAGCAGCATCTCGGTGAGGTCGATCGCATCGAGCGCCTTGTTCCTCCTGTCGGCATTGTCGGCGCCGTACTCGGTGCGCATCAGCGCGCTGTTGCGTTCGTCAGGTGGCACCTCGACGCCCCACGAACCGGCCGCGCGCGTCACTCGGGCACTCGTGGCGCCGAAGGTCTCGCGCACGAACGCTTCGTAGTCGCGCGGCTCGATCCAGGTCGGCCCGAGTTTGACCGACCCGATCTGGGAGGGTTGCTTGTCGTCCGGAATCACCTGCGCCAGTGCTTGTGTTAGCTCTGCCCAGTCCCGGTTACCGGGATCGGTGCGGGCGGCCTCGGCGGCGCGGGCGTGTTTGGCACGCACGTTGCCCGACAACGCTGTGGGAGCCGGTATCAGATCTTCGGGCATGTCGGGATCGGCGTAGACCAGCCCACGGATGGACTCGCGCGCTTGGGCGGCGGGTTGATCGAGCAGTTCGGCGACGCGGTCGAGATCGACTCGCCCGCGTTCACCGAGACTGATCGCGACGGCTTCGGCCGGGGTGTCCGCGCGTGACACCGGGACCGGCGCGACGACGACGTCGCGGGAGAACACCGCGGTCTTGCTGACGGTGCCGGTCTCGTCGTCGTAGCGTTCCAACGCCAGCACGCCGGCCATCCCCGGATCGGCGCGGACCGCCTCGAGATGGGTTTGGCGCCGCGAGGGTGCGCTGACCTGCCATGCCTTCTCATCGAGCTCGGCCGCCACATCCTCGGGCAGCGGGCCGGGATAGTCGGCGCCGTCGGCGTCGCGATTGGCAGTACGCCACTTGCCTTCGAGTTCTGCGAACTTCTTCGCGGCTTCCTCGGCGGTGCGTTCCTTGCCGCCCACCAGCTTCGCCCGGTTCACCGGGCCGTAGGTGTTGAGGTATGCATCGTAGACCTCGTTGAGGTCCGCGCGTAGCGCGTCACGCTCGGCGCGGCTGCTCTGGGTGCGTTGGGCGGCGATCGTCGCCGCGAACAAGTCACGCAGCCGCAGCAGGTGCCGGGTCTCGGTGGTGCGGGTCGCGGGCACCTTCATCGCCTCATCGCCGTCGATCCCGCGGCGGGTGAACACTCCGGTGGTCTCGTCGTAGCTGACGTGCCCGATCGGGATGTCCTCCCCGTAGAGGGCGTCGGTGTCCAGGGCTCCGGCGGTGAACTCCATCCCGGCCGTGGCGGTGGCATCAGCGAGGAACAGTCCGTCGCCGCGTTCCAGTGCGGCGTCGACGATGTTGGTCAGTCGGTCGTCGAGGTCGGCGGCGACATCGGTGCCGGGTTCGGCGGCCACGACGAGCATCCCGTCGCGGTAGAGCCCGCGATCGACCCGCAAGGTGCCCAGCACATGTTCGGGGTGGGTGGTGAAGTAGCGGTTCACCCCAATCTCGGTGGTCTCGCCGGTCCGGTCGGCGAGGGCGACGAGGTCAGAATGCAGCCAGTCGGCGTCCGCAGGTGCGGCGGCGTCGGGTTCCCGGCGGCGGAACACCAAGACGTCGGTGACGACCTGGGTGCCGGCGACCCGTTCAAATGCGGTCGAGGGCAACCGCACCGCGCCGACGAGGTCGGCGACGGCGTGCATGTCGCGGCGCGCCTTGTCTGAGGCGGCATCCAGCGTTCCGGCGGTGGTGATCGCCATGACGTAGCCGCCGGGGGCGGTGAGGTTGAGCGACTTGAGCAAGAAGTGATTGTGGATGCGGTGGCGGGCCGGATTGTGGATCGGGTCGTGCACCGTGAACCCGCCGAACGGCACATTGCCGATCACCGCAGCGAACGAGCCGTCCGGGACGCGGGTGGTCTCGAAACCCTCCAACCGCACCTGGGCGTCGGGGTAGAGCAGATGGGCGATCTGAGCGGTCGTCGGGTCGAGCTCCACCCCCACCATCTGCGCGCCGGGCGGTGCCAGACCGATGAACGTGCCGCTGCCACAACCCGGTTCGAGGACCAGTCCCTCGTCAAACCCAGCGCGAGTCATCGCCGACCACATCGTCTGGGCGATCGCCGGATCGGTGTAGTGGGCGTTGAGTGTGGAGGCCTTCGCTTGGCGCCACTGCTCCGAATCCAACAGGGCACGCAACTGGCCTCGTTCGGGTGCCCACTCCGACTTGGACTCGTCGAAGATGTCGGCCGCGGCACCCCACCCCGACCACCGCGCCAGGACCTCGTGCTCGGCGGGTGTCGCCGGGCGTCCGGTGCGCGCTGTCTCGGTGAGGACCTCGAGTGCGGCGATGTTGGCGCGGGCGCGGGACTTGGCACCAGACGGCACCAGCACCGTCCCCGGATGCGTGAACCGGGTTGCAGGCCCCACATCAGCAGCTATAGACGGGGCGGTGGTCTCGTCGATGGCCGCGACGCTCGACGGCTCCGGTTCCGGTGTCTCTGCGTCGGGGGTGGGGTCGGGTTCAAGGCCGGCTACCACATGGTCGGCCTTGACGTAGACGACCGAGCCATCCGGGCGGCGCGCCGGGGCGACCCGGGTACTCGCCCACGCCGTCAGCGGCAACCCCGTCTCGGACTGCGGCACCCGCGGCAGCGCGTCGTCGGCCTTCGGCGGCAGCGGCGTACCGCCGGGGTCGACCACGGCCGGGTCAGTCGGGATCCGCAAATCGTCCAGAGACTCAAACAGCAGCCCCTGGCCGTCGTCGACTACCTCCGCACGCGCTCGGCGTCGGCGCGAGCCTGATCGGCCAACGCTGCGTCCACCATCGCGGTCAGCTCCGGAACCAGCGGATGTGCCGGCCCGTCGGGCACCGCCAGCCCGTCGGTCAGACGTGCTTCCAGCAGTTGCTCGGCCCACACCTGAAACCGCGGCGTCTGATCCGGCCACACCCGCTCGGTCAGTCGTTCGGTCTCTCGGCTCGCCTCGATCGCCCACTGCGTCAGCCACCGCTGCATCCCGGTCATCGAGTCCGGGTTCGGCTCGTCGTCCGGCTGGTCGTCGTCCTCGGGACTGCTGAATCCCTCCCACAGCGCCGCCAGCACCGTCTCCTCCGCCGAGTACCGGGCCTGCTGATACAGCCGCTGCGTCGTCAGCACGTCCGGGTCGTTGCCCCCGTGCTGGTCCCTCCACGCCGCGATCGTCGCCAGTTCCGTCTGCGACTGCGTCTGCGCGATCTCGGCCTCCAGCCGGGTCACTTCCGCGGTCAGGAAGTCCTCGAACTGCGTGCGGTCCATCTGCGTCAGTTCCTGGGCGTACCGCTCGGTCAATGTCGTGCGCAGATCGTGAAACATCGGTGTCCTCCTCGGTGTGGGTATCCATAGTGCTCTGCTGCACCGACATCCGCTGACCCGATGGGTCGGTGTCGGCGAGCAGATCGAACAGATTGGGGGTGTTGTCCTCAGGGGTGGCGTTACGTGCCATGCGTCGAGCTCCTACCAAAGTGAGGTCCACTCCCCGCCCGGACTACGCCGGTGCAGGGGTGGGTGGCTATCGTTTCTCACTGGTCAGAGGCTCGATCTCTGACCGATCAGTGCCCTGGCAGGTGTGTCCAGCACCTGCCAGGGCCTGAGTCATCTCACGGCGGGTCCAGGCCGTCGCCCGAGGACACGTGCGCGTGGGTGGTGATGCGGCGGTCGTCGGTGTCGCGCTGCCAGCCGACCACCGCGACCGCGACGAACCCCGCCACCGCAGCCACCATCAGCGACACGCCCGCGACGGTGCCCAGTACCGCCGCCGACCACCTGAACCCGCGGCCCCACACATCGACGTCGCCTCGATCGGCGCCCAGCAGGACCACTTGAGACAGTGAAAAAATGGCGAGCCCAACCGCCGTCGCCAGGCATACCCGGATCGACTTCTCGGGCACAGCCACACCACGACGAATATGGAGGGTGAACAGTACGACTGCCCCCACCGCGAAGGCCGGCCATGCTACCGCGAATAGCGACCACATCCAGGTGTGGTCGACGTGCCACGTTGGGAGTGGCGGTGGTGGTGGCAGGTCGTCAGGAAAGGCCTGCACTATCGACAGGGCGCTCATGAGTTGCCTTTCGTGTCATGTGGTCGGGGGCAGGAGGCTTATGCATCAGGGCACTCGGCCAGCGGGCCGGGGTGGGTCGGGAGCGCCCCGGTCGGACAACGACATCGCCACAGCCCCGGCGGCGCAGCCGCCCTCACGAACGTCGCGATTGAGAACGGCGGTGGCGTAGCTCTCGTAGTCGGCGGCCGTGAGGTATCGGGCGACGTTGACCGTCCGGTAATCCAGGCGCCCACGGTGACGGCCCCGCATCCGTGGTCCGCAGACGATGGCCAGTGACACCGCCGCCGCCACGTACAGCCACGGCCGCGCGGAGCGAAGGTCGGCGGCGATGTCAGCAGACAGAGCTGGGGTCTGATCACGCACGAACGCAGACAGTGAACTGGACATCCACCACGAGGTCGCCGGAAGCGCCTGCCCGACACCGATGACCGCGGCCACAGCACCACCGCAGGCGCCCGCCACCGCGATGGCTCCGACCAGTCGCGAACACTGGCCCTTCACTGTCTCGACACACCAGATCACCGCGTAGGCAGCAGGTACGGGTAGGACGAGCATCTGTACGAACCACACCGTCCACGCCGCGATGGTGTTCATCAGAGGCCTGTCGGATCCCAGATTGGCGGGGGTGATCGCAAAGTAGCTGGCCGCCACAACTGCCAGCAGCGCACCCGCGACGACGGCGCCGCCCCAATGCAGCAGCCACCCCATCTTGGCTCGACGGCGGGTGTCGTCGGTGACGTCATCACGGCCAGCCAGTTGCAGTGTCGGACCCGCAAAGGTGGTGCCGCACCCGTCAACAGCAGGAAAAACGAACATGGGTATCGGTCCTCTCATTGGTTGGTGGCGGTGGTGGGAAGAGCCGCTTTGGTGGCTCTCACATGACGGTGGAGGGCTAGCTCGTAGATGCGATGTGGGGCGGTCGAATCGTGGTCAGTGGTCATGGTGCGATCCCTCGTCGAGGTCAGGTTTGCGGTGGTGATCAGGTGGTCGTGGTCGGCGGCGTTGGCGGAGGACTGCTCTGGTGACGAAGACGGCGCCGGTGATGGCCAGGACCACCAGCAGCACGACGCAGCCGACGAGCGCCCAGTGCACTAGCGGCGTTGGTGGCATGACTGGCTCGTCTCGTCGTTGTTACGCGGCGGTGGTGTGGTCGGCGGGTGGGTCGAACCATCCGGGCGGGGGTGGGGTGCTCGCGTCGGTGAGCGTGTCTGTGGCGGTGTGTTTTTCGGGGGTGCACAGGTAGAGCGGCCCGTTTTCGGCGGTGAGCGTTCGCCAGTGGGCGTCGAGGTGGGCGGTCCACCACGACGACAGTGCGGCGGGGTCTTCGCTCAGGCGGGCGGTCTCCCACGCTTTCCACAGCTCCTCGAGGCGGATGACGACTTCGTCGTGGCGCCACCATTGCGCGCACCAGCGGGTGTCGCGGTCGAAGCGTCCGGCTTTGATGTGGCTGAGCCAGTTGGTGAACCAGTCGGCGCCGGAGGTGAACCGCCAGTGCGCGCGGGGGTCGTCGTCGGGGGTGTCGGTGTCGGGGGTGGTCATCAGGAGGTCCTTTCCCGGGTGGTGGCGGCGAGGGGTGCGGCGGCGAGCGCTGTCTGTTGGGCTGCGCGTTCGGTCGCGCAGGCTTTCTTGGAGGCGTCGATCAGCTCGGCGTAGGGGCCGAGCCAGTAGGAGTTCTTGGTGGTGACGACGGTGCGGTTCCCGGAGGTGGCCAGCACTGCTCGTTCGGCGGGGAGTGCTTTGAGGTCGTCGATACCGAGAATGGGTTCGCTGGACCAGGATTCGCTGGTGCTGGTCGATCCCAGGCCGGAGTTGGAGTGCGAGCGGCTGCGGCGGCGGACGTCGCGTTGGCCGATCATGCGGCTCAGGCCCGACAGGTAGGACTCGTTGTTCGATGATCCGGCGTAGATGTAGACGTTCGAGGAGTCCACGAGCATGTCGAGTTTGTCTTTGGACCACACTTTCGCGGCCTGGGCCAGCGATTGCAGCATCGTGACGATGACGATGCCCTGGCTGCCGAAGTGTGAGTACCAGTCGGGTAGTTCGGGCAGTTTGCACACGTTGGCGGCCTCATCGAGCACTGCCACGACGGGCACGGGCAGACGTCCACCGTTGCGCCGTGCTTGGGCGACGGAGGCTTTGAATATGGTGTCGGCCAGGGCGGTGGTCAATGCGGTGGCCGATCCTGCCCCTTCCATCGACAGGGCGTACATGGTGTCGGTGGAGGTGACGAACGCTTGCGGATCGAACTTGGGCAGGTCGTGGCGGATGTCGTTGCTGCCGACGGTGTTGTCGCCGTCGAACCGCACACGTTGGGGTGGGAGGACCGATCGGGCGTAGGCGGGCACGGTCATGACGTTGATGAACCGTCGCGCCATGTCGTAGAGGCCGTCTTGTTGGCGGGGGTTGAGGTTGGCGGCGGTGTCGATCTTGGCGGCGGCGTCGTGGTGGCCGTGGCGGGTCAACACCTGGCGGGCGACTTTGAGTTTGGGGTCGGTGAGCCAGCCGTCGACGTGTTTGAGGTCTCCCCCACCGACGGCTGCGGCCAGAATGTGCAGTGCGAGCAGTTCTTTGGCGCCGCCGTCGAAGTAGGCGTCCAGGCGTGATCCTTCGGCGGTTTCGGCGGCGGCGAAGATCGCGGCGAGCTCGCGGGCGTCGGAGAGTTCGTGTACGCACCAGAACGGGTCCCACCACCACTGCTGGCCCTGAGTGCCGGCGATGTGTTGGAGGTCCGAGAGCCAGATGGTGCCGCGGGTGCGTGGCGGTTCGCGCCGCTGGGTGCGATAGGCCCACAGTGCGCGCAGCCCGTGTCGGGTGGTGTCGGCCTTGGCGGCGGGAGCGGTCTCGAGGTCGCTGCGGTCACGGACCCAGCGGGTGGCGTCGTAGATGTCGGGCTTGTTGGAGGTGGCGAACACTGCGCCGGGCGCCTGGCAGATCATCGGGATGGCGTAACCGGTGGTCTTGCCGCATCGGGGCCCGCCGATGACGAGTCCGACCCACTCCCAGCTCATGTAGAGCGCCGAGGTGCCCGACCCGATCAACGATCCCAGCACCAGCCCGTAGTCGAGGTGCCCGGTGATGGCGTCGCGGCCGCGGAGGCGCTGCGCGGAGTGCTTGGCGTCGCGGGCGGTGATGGCGTGCAGTTCCCGGGGACGAGGAAGAAACTGTGCCACCTGGTCGAACTCACGCAGCACGGCGGTGGCGGCGCGATGACGTCCCACCACGACCGCGATCGCGGCGGCGGCGATGACCGCGACCACCAGGAGCACGGTGGAGGCCACCGGCCACTCGAATGTGCCGTCGACGGCGGCGGTGGCCGGGTTGATCAGCACCGGGCCGGGCTGGCCGGTGAGCCAGCACCCGGCCCGCCAGCACACGTAGATGATCCCCAGCAGCGCGAACACGGCTGCGGCGAGGTAGTAGCCGACCATGGATTCGTGTTGGCCGCGGTCGCGGCGATGGGTGGTGCTCACAGCTGGGCTCCGGTGTCGAGGGTGACGCTGGCCCCGACCTCGGGGACCGGGGCTATCTGCCAGTCGCTGTCGCCGGCGGCGATCAACGCGGCTTCGGGGGCGGGTTCGGTGTCGGCGATGAGTTCACTCATCGAGCGGTGCCCGCCCGCGGCCGCGGCGTCGTCGACGTCGATGGCATAGTTCGCGGCCGAGGCCGACACCTGGTCGAGCAGATCGGTGTCGGCGACCTCGCCGAGGTCCTTGTCGCGGTCGCGGCCGCCGATGCTGTCGGGGTCGACGCCGGCCTCACGCAGCCGCTCATCCCAGGCGTGCGCCCATTGCTCGGCGCGCTGCGCGGTGGCATTGGTCTGGGCTTGCCGGGCGGTGTCACCGTCGCGGGCGGCCTCGGCCGCGGCGTCGCGAGCCAGATCGGCGGCGGCGTGCGCCCCGGCCCAGCGGGCCATCAAATCCGGTGTCAGCGGGTGACGTTCAGCGCTGGTGTCGGTGTAGCGGGGCTGGTGGGCGCCAGTGTGGCGCGCGGAGTTCAGGCGCTGCTGAGCGCGGGTCTGCCGGGCACGTCGGCGGTGCTGCTGGTTGCGGACCTCACGCAGCGCTTCATCGGCCCGACGTCGGGAGTGCCGCATGATCGTGCGGATTTCGTCGAAGATGTCGTCGACTTCACGGCTGTTGTCCTGGGCGACGTTGTGTGGGTCGAGCATGGTGTGCCTTCCTTTCGAGGGGTGATGGGAGGTAGGTGGGTCAGGTGTCGGCGCGGGGGTAGGTGGCGACCTTCCACTGGCCGTCGACGCGGACGAGATCGGCGGTGACGGTGAATTTCCGGAACGAGGTCACCGTGGCGTCGATGCCGAGCACGGTCTGGATGACGGTGCCGCGCGCGCTGGCCTTGTCCGGTGAGATCAGCACTGCCGAGGCGCCCTCGACGCGGGCGGTGATGACGTCGAGAGATTGCTTCCATGCGCCCCACTGGGCGCTGGGACGCACCGTTGCGGTGCTGTCGGCGGAGTCCAATGCCTGGCCGGTGAGGGTGGCGCGAGTGCGGCGCAGCGCATCGGTGGGTGAGGTGTCGGCGGCGGGTTGCCAGCTGAACATGGTGGTGACGGTGGTGGTGAACACCCCGATCGGTTCGGCGCGATCGGGCAGGCCGGGCGGGCTGCTGTAGTGCTCGCCGTGGTCGTCTCCGTGGCCGTGTGCGGGTTCGGTGGTGTTGTCGCTACCGGAGCATCCGGCCAGTGCGGCGATCAGCACGATCGCGAGGACGACCAGCACGTGGTGGTGGCGGCGGTGGTGGTTCATCGGTTCTTCTCCGGAAGTCCTTGATCGGCGAACTGTTTGGCGTAGGCGATGACTTTCTGGCCGTATGGGCGGGTCTGGGTGTCGTAGTCGCCGCCGGTGGGTGTTCCGCCGGCGTTGAGCACCGCGCCGACTCCGGCGTTGTAGGCGTAGGCGTAGAGAATTTCGCGGCCTTCGGCGGGTTCTTTCACCCGCCCGGAGGCGATCGCGGCGTCGATCTGTTTGGCGTTGGCGCAGGAGAACCGTCCGGCCGCCATGACGGCGTCACCGATGTCGGTGGCCGAGGCGCGGCCGTTGCCGTCGTCGTCTTTTGCCCAGGACGGGTAGGTGTAGTCCATGAATTGCATCGGCCCCTTCGCGCCTGCCGGGGACACCAGGGAGGCGTTGAACCCGGTCTCCTGCTTGCCGATTCCGCCGAGGAATGCCGAGCTGATCTGCGGGCAGAGCACCCCGGCTTTGCGGAACCACGGCTCGTAGGCCGGGGGGACCCGCCCGGCGGCGAGGTTGTCGACTCCCCCGCCGTGCTGGTCCTCGATCGGGCCGCAGTCGGCGCCCTCGTCAGCGCTGATCCCGCCGGTGATACCCGGCGCGGTGTAGACCTCATTGCCGCGGGGCATGCCGTGGCCTTCGACGGTGGCGTGGACATGGTCGAAGTGGTTCTGGGTGGGGTCGCCGCGGTCGTCCATGACGTTGGACTTGCCGACCACCGGGTAGTAGGTCTGGCGCCAGATCGTGTACTCGAGCTTGAAGTGCTTCTTGTTGTCGAGAATGTATTTGTTGACGGCGTTGCCGAGCGCGATCCCTTGTGCGGAGGTGTAGTTGGGGATCATGACGTCGACGGCGCGGCCGGACGGGTGGTCGTTGTAGCCGCCGCCGTCGGCGCGCCAGCCGCCGATGGTCTGGATCTGGGGGAATTTGGCGGCGATCGCGCGGGCCAGGCGGATGGTGTCGACCTGGAAGTGCGCTTCGGAGCCCTTGGACTTGGGCAGCGGCGGCAGCGGACCCGACGGCCCCGACGGTGCGGGCGGGCCGCTGGGGGCGCCCGCGGGTGGTGGGGGCACCGCGGCGGCGTTGAGGAACGTGCCTGCGGGTGCGGGTTTCTTGCCGGTGACCCCGGCGGTCTTGGAGGTGGTCGGCCAGGCGCCCCAGCCTTGGGAACCCAGGACGCGGTTGGCGACCTCCATCTGCTGTTCGCGGGTGGCTTTGTCGGCGGTCGGCGCATACTGGCCGCCGCCGGCGCCGGTCCAAGTCGACGCCGAGAACTGCAATCCGCCGTAGTAGCCGTTGCCGGTGTTGATCTTCCAGTTGCCGCCGGATTCGTGCTTAGCCACGGCATCCCAGTCGGCGGCGGTGACCACGTCGGCGGCCGGGATCACTCGGGGTGCGGTGAGCACCCGCGGTCCGCCGGGTTGGGCCGGAGCTCGTCCGGCCGGGGCGGCGCCGGGTTCGGGGCTGGTGGACACCCACCCGGCCGGATCGACCGAGCGGCCGCCGGTGAAGTCGCGGTGCCCGCCATCCCAGACCTCGAAATGCAGGTGGGGGCCGGTGGATTGGCCGTCGTTGCCGAGCTTGGCGATGTGTTGCCCGGCGGTGACTTTCTGACCGGCTTTGACCAGCACGCCGTCGGCGAACATGTGCCCGTACACCGTGGACCACACGTGCCCGTTGATGTTGTGGGTGAGCACGATCCAGTGCCCGAACCCCGACGCGCTCCCGGCGGCGGTGACGGTGCCGTCGGCGGCGGCATAGATCGGCGCACCCAGTGCCCCGGCCAGATCGATGCCCTCGTGCATGGTGCGGCCGCGCATCCCGTACCCGGAGGTGATCTGAAAGTCCCTGACTTTCATCGGCTTGACCTTGGCGCCGGGTGAGAGGGACGCGTCGGCGGGTTGGTCGACACCGCCGGTTAGCGGCAGGCAGGAGTCGTCGTCGCCGGCCACGGAGATGATGAGGGTGCACGAGGCGAAGAACCCCATGACCAGTGCCAGCAGCGGCACCAGCAGTTTGGAGGCGTTGCCCTCACCCACGAGGCAGGTCCCGGTAGTCGGCGGTGTCGCGGTCGAGGTCGCGGACGTGTTCGGTCAGCGCCTTGTTCATCGAGCGCACGACCTCCAGGCGGGTGGCCCATTCGCGGTCTCGGGCGGTGACATCGCGGCCGACCCCGGCCGCGCGGCACCACCGCATGACGCTGTTGGTGCCGGCGCCGATGTTCGCCGCGACGTCGGCGGCTGCGGCGGTCAGCGACAGCGAGGTGCGGGCGAGCAGCTCGGCCACAGCGCGCACCGCCAGGCGCCGGACTTCCTCGGGGTGGGCGGTGCGGCGCGGGTTGGGTTCGACAACCCAGTCCTGCACCTGCTCCCAGGCACTCGGTAGCGGGTCGAGCGGGGTGGCTGTGCCCGGGTCGCTGTCGGTGCTCATGCCGCGGCTCCGGACTTGGCGCCGCGGCCGCGGTTGAAGCGCTTGTTGGTGTTGTGCATCTCGGTGGCGCGCTCGGTGGCGGTCAACCGCATCTGCACCGGGATACCGGGCTGCTCACCCTCTTTGATCAAGAACTTGCCCATACCCGGCGGTACGGTGTTGGTTTCGGTGCCGGTGGCGCGGAGCCCGTCGGCCCAGTCCGCCTCGCTGATCTCGGAGACGACCGGGTCGTCGATGCCGCGGGGAGTGGTGGCCCACTCGGCGAGGGTGGCGGCCTCCTTCTCGTTGAGGTTGACCTTGCCTTCCATCAGCGAGGCTTCGTCCTCGGGTAGCGGGAAGCACACCTTGACCCGGGCGCGGTCGAGGAAGCCCATGGCGCGCTGGCGATCTTCCATCGAGTCGAACGCCTGGAGGTCTTTGACGGTGTGGGTGGTGAACAGGCTGCCGGTGCCCTGTTCACGCTGGACGCGGGTGACTTCGTCGACGCGCCACACGATGCCGTTGCCGACACCGAGCACCAGCGAGAACTCGTCGCACACCAGGTCGTAATTGCGGGGCTCTTGCAGGCCGTGATCCGACAGCAGGTGCGAGGCTTCCACGGCGGAGAACCCGTCGGACCAGCACGCCAACAGCACCGCGGCCCGCAGCTTGCGGGCGTTGGCCGGCAGCCGGGACATGTCCACGCACACCCCGAGGGCGTCGATGTCGATGGGCTCTTTGGTGGGGGCGTTGAAGATCTCGCCGAACTGCCCCGACACCAGCTGATCGAGCGACTGGCGCAGATTCTCGGTCAGCAGCAGGTAGCGGTCGACGGCGATCGCGTCATGCGGGCGACGCCCCAGGGCGCCGGAGGCATCGAGGAGGTCCTGGTGGGCGCGACGCAACTCCGGATTGGTGTCGGCGTCGCGGGCGGTGGCGTCGATGAGAGTTTGCGGGACCTGGCGCAGCAGGTTGAGCACATCGCCGGGCAGGGGCGCATTGGTCAGGGTGAACTCGTTGGCCGTGCCGTAGAGCACCCGCAACGCGGTGGTCAGCAGCGTCTCCTCGTGCGGAGCGATCGGGCGGCCGGAGCTGATCTCAAGTAGCCCGGTCGCGGCGGTGACCTGGCGAGCCCGCATTTCGCGTTCGGCGAGTTGGCGTGCGGCGGTGGGCAATCGGGCGATGAGGTTGCCGAAGGTGCCCACGGCGAGCGGGTTCATCGGCGAGTCGAATCCGACGCTGGTGACCTGCGGGGTGACCGGTGTGATGCCGTCCTCGCGGTACTGAACCCGGCCGTCGCTGTCGTGGAGGACCATCTGGCGCATCATGTTGACGAAGTCGGGGCGGTGATCGCCCATGATGAGCGGGCGGACCCCGGTGGCCAGGTCGTGGCACACAATGCGCCGGTTCAGCGTGCTTTTGCCGAATCCGTTGAGCCCGAACACCATCGCTGAAGGTGCGGTGATCTGGCCGGCCTCGAACCAGCCGATCTGATCGAACCCGACGGGCTGTCCGGTGTCGAGGTGCGAGCCGACGGGGGCGCCGTCCAGAGGTGCCGAGGCGCCGATGGGAAACGGGTAGAACCCCGGCACGTGCGCGGTGGTGCCGCGCAGCTCGTTGGGGCGGCGCACGTGGGCGACGCGGCCGCCGCCACGCCCGTCGAAGCCCCGGTTGGTGCGGATCAGGGTGGGCACGTCGAACTGGATCGGACGGGCGACGGCGGCGTCGTGGCGTTCCCGGCGGCGGGTGTCGTTGTCGAGCTTCTGGCGGGCGAGGTAGCCGCTGATCCCACCGCTGCGGGCGGTGTCGAGCAGGTCCTCGCGGGTGTCGTCGTCGTAGAACGTGGTCGGCTTCGTCGAGCGTTCCTTGGTGCTCGGCCGGGCGGCCGAGGCCGCACCAGCATTGAGGCGCAACGTCGACGGCGTGGTGTCGCCGCCGGTGGCGGCGGTGGTGGCGGCCTTATGGAGGTCAGTGACAGTCATGGTGGCGTCTCGCAATCGGTTAGCGGTGGCGGTGGCGCAGGGCTTCGTCGGTGATGTCGCCGTGTTCGGGCAGCAGCACCCCCAGCCCGGTTCCGGCGGCGAACAGTTCGGCGTGGCGGTCGTAGCCGTTGCGCACGCCGAGGCGGGCGAACAGCGGCAACCGGGCTCGTAGGGCGTCCACCGACGGCGTGCGGGGACGCGGCTCGGTGATCGTCAGCGTGGCGCCGAAGCGCTGCAGCACGGGCTCGAAGGTGAGCCGAATGGGGTCGTCGGGGTGAATGGTGTCGGCGATGCAGGTCGCCCGCCAGGTGATCGCCAGCCGGGTGCGCGGTGTGGTCGGGTCACGCTCGAGAAGCTGGGCCAGGACCGAACCCATCGCGTGTGGCGGTTCCAGCACGTGCGGGGCGATCACCCACGTCGCCGACAGCAGGTCGTTGTGGCAGAACACATCCCGCACCCGGTGTGGTGTCGAGTCCGGTGCGATGTCGGCGAACGTGGGCGAGGCGTCATCGGCCAGGCCACCGCGGTAGGCCCGTACCCCGACCGCGGCGACCTGCGCTGCGGTCAGCGGCGAGGTGTCCAGCCCGGCGGCGTGCAGGGACCCGATCAGCGTGTGCAGGCGTCGGCCCACTTCCACGGCCATCTCGTCGGGGGTGGTCTTCATTGCCGAGGTGGCCGCGACGAAGGTGACCGCGAGATAGGTGTCGGTGGCGAGGTCGGCGACGTCGAGGTGGTGATGGCCCTCGGGGACCATCCACTGCCGGTGGGCGATGTCGGTGCGGGGGAAGGTGTCGGCGACGGCGGTGACCGCGACGACATCCCAGGCGTCGGCGCCGAAGTCGATGCGGGTGTAGTCGCACAGTTGTTGCCAGTCGCGCAGCGTCGCGCCGGTCGCGGTGAGGATCACCGTGTAGTGGCCGGTGGCGTGGGCGCGGATCAGACCGTAGTCGTGGCCGCCGGCCGAGCGGTGCTCGGTGATCGACAGGACGGTGTTGATCTGGGGCAGGGATGCCGCAGAGGAGGACAGGCGGGCGCGCGAGCGCTGAAGCAGCGAGGTCAGGGCGGGAAGCGTCGGCATCGCAGGGTGGTCCTTTCTGGCCCGGGTTTAGGCGGCGAGCTTGTCGGAGACGGTGCTCTCTTCGGAGAGCACGACACCGAAACCCAGTCCGGCGCAGAAGGTGACGAGTTGTTCGTCGCGGGTCGGTTCGAGTGGGGTGGCCGCCGAGAGGCCCAGATCGGTGACGAGGGTTTCGA
This sequence comes from Gordonia sp. AC31, assembly GCF_031844505.1. NCBI lineage: Bacteria > Bacillati > Actinomycetota > Actinomycetes > Mycobacteriales > Gordoniaceae > Gordonia > Gordonia sp. AC31. The sequence continues at coordinate 19,404 of NZ_JAUZVK010000030.1, read as the reverse complement.
TCTTCTGGGTGTCGGCACCGATGGGGCAGGTGGCGGTCACGATCATCGACACCCGGGTCACGCCGGCGCCGCGGGCCTGTTCCTGTCGGGCACCTTCGGCGCTGTCGAGGCGCACGAATGCGCGTTCGGGCAGTTTGCCGACGTTGGTGCGCACGGCCTGGCGGGCATCGTTGTGGTCCTTGTTGACGATGGTGGTGGCTTGGGCCGGGGTGTAGGGCTGGTAGACGAAGGTGACGCGTTTGCGCGGTACGTCGCTGTTCGGGGACAGCAGATCGGCGAGCACGTTGGAGTCGAATGGCGCCTCGGGTTCGTTGCGCATCGTCCACGACATCGACTGCGCGGCATCGTGAAGCAGGCGGCCGTGTTGGTCAGACGCTGAGGTCGGTCCGCAGTCTTCCCACCGCAGGCGCATCGGTTCACCGCTCATCAGACCGATTTCGAGGTCGAGCTCGTCGGCAGGGGAGAAACTGCGGCGGGCGATGGCGCAGATTTCGCGTTCGAGCATCGGCCGTACTCGCAGACCGGCGGCGTGGCAGTAGTCCCGAATCCGGCCGAGTCGTCGCGCGAGCTCGTTGCCCATGTCGGTGGCGTCGCGTTTGCGGTGCATGGTGTCCGCGCGCCAGGTCAATCCGATCCGCGCTTCCAGGCGTACTTCGGCGGTCGGTACCGCTTCGGTGGCTTCGATGATGATCTTGCGGGCCAGCGCTGGCGCGGTGTCTTTGAGTCGCGACCGCACGATGCTGGAGGCCCGCATCCCTGATTCGGGCAGGGTTTCCATGGTGACCGTGGCGGCCACGAAGTCTGGTGATTGTCCGAGGAAGGTGAGCATGTCGCCGAGGCGGGCGACCCAGCGGTCTCGCACGGGCTGGTCATTCCACTCCCCGCCCTGGGGCCAGGTCCGCAGGACCAGGGTGTAGAAGTTCTTCGACGACAACTTGATCAGGCTGAACGGTGCTGATCCGTCGCCGGGTGAGAAATTGAATGTCTCGGCGGTGGCCAGCGGTCCCGGTGGTGGGGTGCCGTCGGGGATCATCGTGAACGGCCCGGACCGCACCAGGGTCTCACCGGCACGGCGCGACTTCGACACCGACCGTGCACCCATGCCCAGCTCCCACGCTGAGCGGCCGCGCAGCGACACGACCAGCGGCACGAACAGCACAGCCAGGGTGAACGGCAGCCCGAAGAACTTGATCACCCCGGGTAGCGGCAGCATCAGGCCGACGACGGCGATGAACAGGAATCCGAGCAGCACCATCGTCGAGAACATGGTGAACCCGAATGCGCCGGAGGACCGGAACGCCGCCGCGGGGCGGTACAGCAGTCGGCGGGTGCCGGCTTTGTCGGTCATGACAACCTCTTTCGACAGTCAGACAGAGATGGGTCGGTGGTGGCTAGTGCGCCATGGCGTGTTCGTTCCAGCCCGAACGCATCGGCGGTGGGCTGCTCAGGGACGGGTCGGCGCTGGTGGTGGCTTCGACCTCGGATTCGACGCTGTCGCTGACGGTTTGCATTGCTGCCCCGGCGAGTCCGCCGGCCGATCCCATCGCGTCGCCCAGGCCGGAGGTGGGACCGCCGCCTCCTCCCCCGCCGCCGGAGCTGGCCTGGCCGCCCTGGCCACCGGAGAGTGCGGGTTGGGCGCCGGGCCCGCCGCCACCGGATGGCGGTGGTGGTGAGGGTGCCGATGCCGTGGAGATACCGCCCGAGGGTCCGCCGCCGCCGCGACCGGCGATCGAGGACATCCCGCCCGCGCTCGCGCCGCCGCTGGCCCCGGCGGTCGCCCCGCCCGAGGCGGCCGCGGCCGCGACCTTGCCTGCCGCGACGCCGGCACCGATGGCCGCACCCGCTGCTGCGGCACCCGATCCGCCGCCGCCCATGCTTGCCACGGCGGGGGCGATCAGGCGCATGAGCGCGGGTAACACGAACGCGCACAGCATCATCAGCACCATGCCCAGGACCACCTGTTGGGCGTTGTCTTTGGAGGCTCCGGCGCGAAACGCCACGAAGTAGGTCAGCGCGCCGACGGGTTTGAACAGCAGGAATGCCACCGACCACGCGACGAGCCGCTGGTAGCTCTGCGAGCCGGGTCCGGTGCCGGAGAATGCGGCCGCCACCGGTAGCGCGGCGACGACCAGCAGCAGCATCGCCTCGCGCACCACCAGCAACGCCAACTGCAAGAAGGCTCCGAGGAATCCGACGAGGGCGAAGATGCCGATGGCGGTGGTGCCCAGCGCGGAGTTGGTCAGCAGGTTGAGTTTGAGGAAGTTCTTGATGACGTCGCCGTTGCCGCCGCCGGCGGTCACCGATTCGCTGACCAGCCAGTTGGAGATGCCGTCGGCGATGCGGCCGCCCACGGTCAGTGCCAGCGGGATCGCGGCGGTGGCCATCGCTGAGCGGAAGATCAGTTTGAAGCCCTCTTCGGCGTCATCGGCCAGGGAGCGTTTGCGGTCGATCATCATCCGCAGGCCGAAGAACATCAGCGAGAACGTCAGCCCCACGATCTGGATTTGCAGGGTGTGGTCGTGGACTTCCTGCATGAGGGAGGACTTGTTGTCCAACTGGGGGTTCGGCAGTTTGATCCACCACGCCATCGCCCACGTCAGAACGGTCTGGTAGCCCTCGAGTAGCGAGTTGACGATCTTCTCGAATGTTCCGCCGACCACGCTGCCGGCCACATTGCTCGCGGCGTTGCCCGCGGCGCCGCAGACGGTCCGCGTCAACGGTCCCAGGGCGTCGCACAGTGGGTTCGCTGCGGCCGTGCCCGCACCGGCCCACGAGGACACCGTCGCGGCGATCAGCGCCACCACGACCGCGGCGTGGGTGCGTCGGCCGGTCAGGGCAGCGCGCACACGCCCCAGTCGGCCGGAACGCGCTTCCCGGAGGTGAGAGTCGTTGCGGTGGTTCACCATGGGGTCCACCCATCGCCGGTGGTCGAGATGAGCAGCCGGCTCGGTTCGTTGCCGGGTTCGGGGACCACCCACTTCCACTGACCGTCGCGCCAGACCATGTCGACGCCGACCGAGATGGCGGTGAAGCCGTCGTCGCGGGTGAGAGGTTGGGCGAACTCGACGTGGGCGAAGTCGGTGGAGTAGGTGGTGACGCGGACCGCGACCGGCACATCCCGGATCTGCGCGGGCAACTCAGTATTTCCGGCATAGACCTGCGCGCCGTTGGTGCGCAGGTTGTCGGCCTCGGGACGGGCGGCCTCGGAGACCACGGCCGCGCGATCGAGTAGGGCGACGTTCTGGTCATCGGGTGCCCAGGTAGCGCGCTGGCCGATCTGCCAGGCCGCCAGCGCCGCGCCCTGCGGGGTGTGGGCAAATCCGGTGGGTACACCGTCGGTGCTGATCGCGGTCGGACCATCCGAGGTGGAGAATGGGATGGTCGCGCCATATACGCGCTGCCACATCAACCCCCGCGGCGGCGGGAGCACGGCCTCAGGATCATCGGTGTCGGAGGGATCGGTGGTCTGCGGGAGAACCTGGCCGAGCGGGTTGGTCGGGGTTTCCACCCGGCGGCCGCGGGTGTCGGTGGTGGGCACCCCGAACGCGTCGTCGGGCAGCCGGGTCACCGGGGTTTGCGGCGGCAGCGACGTCGGTGTGTCCGTGGCAGTGACCTGTGGCGGCGGCGCTGACGAATCGCCATCATCGCCGCGGATGGCGACCAGCACGGCCGCGCCGATGACCATGGTCAACACCAGCAGCGACAGCACCAGCGTGGTGCCCTTGTAGCCACCGGACTGGCGCAGTGAGTGCACCGCTGCCAGTCGGCCGAGGTCGTCGTCGCGAGGATCGGGGGTGCTCATGGGGTTACGCTCCTGTCAGTGCGACCATGTCGGTCGGCGTGGCCGAGATCGCATCCACCGGTGAGGCACCCGCCGCGGCGTCGGGCAGCAGCAGCCGCCAGTCACCGAACGCCGGTGCCCACACGACCGTGGTGTGATTGACCGTCATCGAGCCGTCCGGCAGCCGGGTGTAAATGTCGACCGATGCCTTGTCGGGGGTGAACGCGGTCAGTTTCCAGCCCTGCACCTGCGGCGCCTGACCGGCTGGCACGCCAGACGTGGTCGACAGCTGAATGCGGTTGGTGATGAAGTCATCTCGCGCTTGTCCCGGTGCGATGAGTTCACGCACAACCTGGGGCCACTGGTCATCGAGCGCGACCGAGAGACGCACGATGGCATTGACCGCGGCCAGCCCCGCGCCCGGAGGGGTGCGGTCGAACCCTCCCGGGGCGATGACATCGGACATCTCGTGGGGGCCTTCGGCGGCTTGGGGAAGGCGCATCCCGTTGAACTGCACCCATCGCAGATCGGTGGGCGGCGCGGTCAGCGGAATCTGTTGCGGCGTCGACGGTGTGGCCGTGTCGGGCTCTGATCCGCACCCGGCTAGCAGGCCGATCACCGTGCACACGATGCTCACGAGGGTGACCAGTTCGGCGATCAGCCGAAAACCAGCACCGCCGCCGCGATGTTGCCGGCGATCGCGACCACCCACACCCCGAAGATGATCTTGGTGAACCACTCCCCCGCGGGGATCTGGGAGAACGGATGCTCGCGCACCTTGTCGAAGGCGATCGAGGCACCCAGAAAGACCAGGTGCAGAAGTGCGAGCATGTTGGCTACGAACACGAACCAACCGCCGATCAGGGTGATGTTGCTCATCACCTCGGGGGGCAGTTTCGCGTAGGCCACTGTCACGGTGGTGTTCATCGCTGTAGCTTTCGGTCCGCACGGCTCACTGCCCGCCCGCGGCCTGCAGGATCGTGGCGCCCGTCGCGATCACCATCGTCCCGACGATCGCGCCAATCGCGATCTTCACCCCCTTGCTGTCACCGCGATCGGTGATCTTGTCCCATGCGATGAAGCCGCCGCCGACGACGATCGCCACCGCGCAGGCGAAGTAGGCCAGGAAGGTGGCCCACCCGCCGAACGTGTTGAGCCGATCCGACAGACCGGGAATCGGGATGGGGTTGAACGCCACGTAGGTGGTGGTGGCTGTGGCCGAGGCCAGGGTGGACTGGAGCATGATCTCTTCCTTCTCGTGAGGTGTGCAGGGTTGTGGAGTTGTGCCGCTATGGGGTTGTGCCTGAGTCGCCCGACATCACCGCCACCGCGGCGTCGCGCAAGCCCTGGCCGACGGCGGCGATGTCTTGGGCGACGACGGTGCGCGGATCGGCCCGCCGCGCCGCCGGCGCCGGGTCCGGGCCGGTCGAGGGCAGCTCGTTGAGCGGGGTGTCGACGAGGAAGTCGTGCCAGGAGATGTGCCACACATTCGCGAAAAGCCCCGACCCGACCAGCAATTCACGGTCGCGCCGGAGCCGGGCGGTCGGCTTTCCCTTCCGCCCGGCTACCAGCACCAAACCCAGCAACTGCACATGGGCTGGCGCATTGTTCGTCGCGTATTGGCGGGCGGCCAGCGACGCCGCGGCCAGGCCGCGCGCCGATTCGCGCGCAACGAGTACCGCGAACGGTGGCTCGTCGGCCCGCCCGGGCCACAACTGGCCGGAATCGCCGACATGCTCGAGCTGGGCCGCGAGCGTGGATACACCAGCACCGCCGTGGCAGCCCACGGCCGCCACCAGATGCGCCGGTAACCGGGTCGTGCGCCGCCCCAACATCTCCGATGCGCTCGGCGGCAAAATCGACGCACCCCGAATCGCTCCGGCGTTCTGCGCCGCCGACACCGTCTCCACACTCGCGGCCATCGTTGTTATGCCCCCTTCGGCGTGAGCTGCGGGAAGGTGACCGTGAGACCCGGGACGGCCTTCTCGGCGTGCCGGGAGAGGTCAACAGCTGCGTCGGTGACGGTCTTGCGCACCTGATCGGCGGCACCGCCCAGTGCCTTGTAGGGGGCTTCGGCCTGCTCAGCGGTCCAGTTCGCGGTGTAGGTCTGTCCGCCGATGGTGGTCTCGGCGTTGACATCTCCACCGACGTTGACCTGGTAGTGCACCGCCGGTAGACCCGCCTTAGCGGCCTGGTCGGCAGGCAGGTGGACTTCGAACTGGTTGGCGCCGGGGTTGGGCAGCGGAGCGGGCTCCGGGCGGTGCGGTTGCGGGGCGCGACGGTTCGGGTCGGGCTGACCGGGCAGCCCGGGCTGACGCGGGTTCGCACCCGGATCTCCGGCACCGAGTGCGTGCGCGAGGAGTCCGCCGGCCGTTCCGCCGGCCACACCGCCGACGATCGCCGCGGGGATGCCCAGGGCCGCAGCGCCGATCGCGGCACCTGCGGCTGCGCCGATGAGTGCGCCCGGGCCGGTGTTCGCACCGGGGAAAGGCACCACCATCGCCGAGCCGATGGCCGCTCCTACGCCGGTGCCGATGATCGCACCACCGGCACCGCCGATCACCGCGGCGGGCACGCCGAGGGCGACCGCACCTGCGGTGCCGCCGAGCGCCACGCCGATGATGGTGGCCGCGGCCTGACGAGAGGCTTCGTCCTCGGGCACGCCCACACTGATCAGGCCCTGGGCGATCTTGGCTTCACCGAACGCCGCCCACTCATTGATGGAGACCCGCTGACGGTCGGTCAGCCAGGGAGCATCACGTTTGAGCTGGTCTTCCTCGACGAGGAAGTTGCCCACGCGCAACGTCTTCGGGGGTGGGGCAATCGGGCGGACCGGCGCGACCGGACGCGGCAGGGTGTAGGCCCGCGGCGGTGCCGGGTTGTAGACGGTGTCGTAGTTGGGCTGGTTGTACGCCTGAGGGTCGGCGTAGGGCCGATACGGCGCTTCCCTGGGCGGTGCCGGAATTGCGCCCGGACCGGGGTTGTAGTTGTAGCTCGGCGCAGTCTGCTGCGGAGGTGCGACCGGTGGGGTTGCGTCGTCGCCACCACCGCCGACACCACCTTGCTCGAATCCATCGTCGGTCTCGCCCTGGTCGACACCACCCTGTTCGTAGGCTGCGGCCGGGCTGTCGACCAGGAGTGTGGCGCCGAAGGAACCGGAAACCATCAACGCGGCAAGCACTGTCCCGACGAACGGGGTGGCTGGTGTGGCGTTGCGGTGCCGGCGTTGTGCCCGCGACCGCCGGGGCGGGGTGTCGAACCGCGGAGACGTGACCGCTGGTGAGGTGAGGTACATGGGAGGGGTGACCTTTCTATTTCTTATTCCGTGTGACAGACGCGATGTAGGTGCGTTCGCCGATCTGGGTGGTGGTGATGTTCTGGACATCGGGGTCGGGGTCGCGGGTGCCGTCGGGCAGGATCAACGTGACCTCTGTGCGGTAGGTGTTGGCGTCGGTCTCGGTGATCGACAGGCAATACCGCGCTTGGGGATTGAGCGTGTCGATGCTCGACTGCAAATCGACAGCGCTGCCGATGCCCTCAACGGTGGATGAGGCCAGTGCCCGCGCGGCCGGCCCGGAACGCCAGTGAAAGTAGGCGTAGTTGAACGCTTTGATCACGTTCGGCCCGGACGTCAGGTCACCCGGGTCGCGGCCGGTGGTGGTGGACCCTTCGGTGGTCGAGGGGCATTCCACCGCATCGGAGAACGGGTCCGGGGTGTCCATCGCCGCGACCGGATCGGTGATGCCGTCGCCTCCCCCGCCGCCAACGACCGCTTTGATCGAGAACACGATCACCAGCACCGCAACGACGATCACGCCCACCGAGGCGCCCACGATCAGCAACCACCGACGTTGCCCCCGTGCCGGAGGCGTCGAAGGTGGAGTGCTGCGGGCGACAGTCGGTGTGGGATAAACAGTCTCGACGTAAGGGTCGTCCTCGACATCCTCAAACTCGACGACCGGGGGCTCCTCGTGGGCGGCGTAGCCGTAGTGGTTGTCGTCGAGGGGTTCGACGTCCTCGATGGGTGCGGTGATGTCCTGCTCAGCAGGCGCCGGCTCGTCGTTCCACTCGGTGGCCTGGTCGGGGTGAGGTTCGGCGGTGTGCAGCCAGGTCTGCACACTCGGATCGTTCTGCCAGCCGGTACTCATCCGAACTTCACCTCGCCCCCGTGGCGGTATGTGCGGGTCCAGCGATCGCACGCGGCGAGGTGCCAGTGCAGGGGGTGTTCATCGCCGAACACACCGCGGCGGGCCGCGGTCAGGGAGAACGGGTCGATGGTGTGCAGCGTGTCGTCGAATACGTCGCGGTAGGTGGCGCCGACCAGCAGTTCCTCCGGCAACGAGCCGTTCGAACCAACTACCAACACAACGCTGTTCGCGTCGAGACGGTAGCCGCGGTCACCGGGCAGTACGCACCGTGCCCGGTCGTCGTACGCTTCTTTGAGCCGCGTAATGCTGTGGCCGTTGCCCATCCCCCATCGAGCCGACGCGCAACCGTTCTCATCGGTCAGGATCACCGAGATGGCCGGGTCGGTGACTGCGGTGACCAGATCGATGGGACTCAACCACACCGGCTCACCTGCATGCGGGCTGATAGGACGGCCCGGGTAGTCCGGGTTGTGAGAGGTCTGTCCCCCGAACGGGGGTCGGATTGCACTGTCACTGAACATGTACTCGCTCCTTCCGGAGTGATTCGCTGAGTGCGTGAGTGGAAGAGAAAGGGTCTAGCTGGCGGTGGTGGTTCGACCACCACCACAAGCGCGGCACAACCCGCGCCCGCACACGCGGGAAGGGTTGGCCGAGAGGACGATCAGACTCATTGCGAGGCCCCGCTGAGGAACGGTGGCAGCCCGGACGCGCCGCCGGGCGGTGTGGTTTGCGGGACCGATGAGGCCCCCGAGGGAACTGTCTCGGACGGAGCCGATGGTGACGAGGTGTCGAGCTCCCACGGATACGCCGGTTCCGACGTCGCAGCGCTCGGCGGCAACGACGTCGTGGTCAACGACGGAAGTGTCGACGAACCAGCAGACCCCTCCCCGAACAGCCACGAGAAGTCATCGCCGCCGCTGCCGCTATCGGGCGAGTTCGACGACCCGCCGTCCTTGCCGGCGATGTCGCGGGCGGCCGCCACAATCCAGTCCCCGATCAACTTCGTCGGGGGCTGGCCTGTCGGTGTGGCCGATACCTCCGAGTATGAGGCGTGTTGCTTGGCCGCATCCCAGTACTTCAACAGCGAGGACACCTTGAACAGGTCGGAGTTCGCTTGGAACTCGGACTTGAACGCGGTAAACGCCTCAGAGACAAGGCGTTCCTGGGTTGCTGGTGGAACCAGCGTGACCGCCGCCTGGCCCAGCTTCGCCCCCAGAATGCCGACGATAGCCAACGGATTCGCAGCACCCGCCGTAGCGATCGCAGCGATGGTGCCGGGGGTGGCGACCGTCTGCACAACGGTCTTTACCGCGTTGAACCCGATCGTCCCTACCTTGATGACCGCCGACAGCGCGTCCTGCACACTCGGCAATGGCGTACGAGGGTCCGAGGCCACCGCCAACCGCTCCGACAAGGTCTGGCGCGGTTGGTAACTCAATGATTCGAGGTTGTTCTCCGACGCCTGGACATCTTCATTGACCACCGGCACCGCGGTCTTCACTGCGGTCAGTGCCAGCGCTTCGGCGATCGTCGACAACGACCCGATCGGATCGTCCGGGTTGAGTTCCGACTGGCCGGCGATGTTGGTGACCAACCGTGCCAAAGGAGCATTCGCCGGGGCATCGCAAGCGAGATCGCCAGGCGTGCACGCGGACAGATAGCGCCCCGCGATGGCCTGGTATGACGTGTCCTCGACGTCGCCGACCGGGGCGATACCGCCGCCCGGCGCGTTGGTCGTCGACACCGCCACGACCTTGGATACATTCGCGCCGCTGGTCCCCGGCACCGGGTCAGGAGAGGTCTGCCCCGGCTTACCGGGGAACAACGGTGCACCCTCAGGTCGGCCTGGATCGCCGAGATTGGCCAACAGAGCCAGCTTGTCGGCGCCGATCGCTGCTTTGCCACCGACGATGTCGTTCAACACAATTCGAGTGACGTGAGCGCCCTGGGAGTAGCCGACCAGACCGAACTTCGTGGCCGGGCACGCGGCGGCCTTGTCTTTGATCCAGGACAAGGTCTTGGCGACTGCGCCCTGAACGGACTGCTCGTACGGGACCTTTCCACCAGCCACAGCACCACCGAAGCCGGCGTCATACGGCACATACGCACGGTCCATGTCCCCGCGGGCGGCCGTGATCGCCGGATGAAGTACCTGAGACAGGAACCCCGCATCCTTCGACGGATCAGCGTCCGGCGACGACTGGCCAGTGCCCTGCACCGCGTACACCATCAGACCCGGGCAACCCCCCGGCTGCGCCGGCGCCGCCTGCACGTTCCCGACCCCGACACTGGCCATGGCAATAACCGCCGTAGCCATCACCGCCAAGGCCGCCCCCCAGGGCGAGCGTCGCGAGTCCTGTCCACCCCTCTGGACAGGATCGATCACCTCTACACTGGTCACCGGGCCGGTCCCCCATCGAAAGACAGGGAGCTGACCCTTGCGGCGACCACACGCGAGCCGTTCGACGGCAAATCAATCGCGCTCGCGTGCAGTCGCCAACCACCGCTCCGGAGAGGGACTGTTCGACGGCAATCTGACCGTCCCTCTCCGGAGTCTTTATTCAGGACATGCGCTGTCGGACAGAGGCCGACAGTCAAGGGTCCGGACCAATCTGGCCCACGAGGATCGGGCTCAAGAAGGTTCGTCATGCGAGTTCCTTCGCTCCAAGGGTTTTCCTCGAAGCGGCAGTGCAGCTATCCCAGTGAGGGGTCCCGGTAGTAATGGCGCAAAAAACAACGAAGTTCGCGTAGTGCCTGGTCAGCGGCGATTTCTCGGTTCGGGCTGCGGGCCGGGGTGGTTGGTGCTTGGCTTGTCTGCCGATGAGGTTGGTCGGCGTGTTGGAGGCTGGGGTTCGTGGCGACGCGGGTATTCGCGGACGAGGAGTTGCAGCGCCTGCGGGAGTTCCCGGAGATCAGTCGTGAGGAGTTGTTCCGGTACTTCACGCTGACCCCGGCGGATCTGGCGTTTGTTGCTCCGCAGGGCAGGGGCCCTGCGGTCCGTCTGGGCCTGGCGGTGGCGTTGTGCACCTTGCCGTGGCTGGGGTTCGTGCCGGACAAGGTGCCGTCGGCGCCGCCGGTGGCGGTGGCCCGGCTGGCGGATCAGCTGAATATCGATGCAGCGCAGCTTCGTTCGTATGGCAAGCGGGCGCAGACGCGGACCGAGCATGTGCGGCTGGTGGCCCAGTATCTGGGGTGGCGGCCTGCCGGGGCGATGGAGTTGAAGGAGCTGGATGAGTTTCTGCTGGCGCGGGCGATGGAGCACGATTCGCCGACGCTGTTGTTCCGGCTGGCGTGTGAGTACCTGATCTCGGCGCGGGTGATCCGGCCGGGCCCGGAAACGGTGGTCCGCCGGGTCGCGCACGCTCGCACGCGGGCGCAGCGGGAGACCTACGACCGGTTGGCGCGCGAGTTCACGCCGCAGCGGTGTAAGGAACTGAATGCGTTGCTGGTCGTCGACCCGTCGATCGAGATGTCGCGGTTGCGGTGGTTGTCGACCGGCCCGGTGGAGGCGTCGGCGACCGCGGTGAAGGCCGAGGTCGAGAAGCTGGTGTTCCTGCGCAACCTGGGCGCGGATGAGCTGGACATGTCGGTGCTGCCGGCGGAGCGGCGGCGGTTCCTGGCGACGGTGGGCCGCCGCTTGACGGGCCAAGCCCTCGAACGCCGGGATCCGCAACGCCGCTACCCGATTCTGCTCACCGTGTTGGCGCAGTCGGCCACCGATGTGCTCGACGAGGTGGTGCAGCTGTTCGATCAGGCGATCTCGGCCAGGTTGAGCAAGGCCGAACGCCGGATGCGCGACGAGCTGGCCGAGCGCGGTAAGGCCGGAGAGGATCGGCAGGGGTTGCTCGACGACCTGCTGGCGATCGTCTGTGACCTGCAGATCCCCGACGAGGAGATCGGCGGCCTGATCCGGGGCGATCGGATCGGATGGGAGCGGTTGCGGGCCGCGGTCGCGCAGGCCAAGCCTCGGCTGCCGCGCGATCACGGGCACCTGGCCGCTCTGGACAGCTCGTACTCCTACCTGCGGCAGTTCACCCCGCAGGTGCTGTCGACAGTCCGGTTCGCCGGCGGCACCGCCGCGACCGAGCTGCTGATCGGGGTGCACATGCTGCGGGAGCTGAACGCGACCGGTACCCGCAAGGTGCCCGACGACGCGCCGACCGGGTTCGTGCCGACGAAGTGGCGCGGCTACCTCGACGAGGCCCGCAAAGCCGGTAACACCACCGCCTATCGGCACTACTGGGAGCTGTGCGTGCTGCTGGGGCTGCGTGACGGGTTGCGCAGCGGGGATGTGTTCGTGCCGGGGTCGCGCCGCTACGCCGACCCGGCCGCGTACCTGCTGACCCCGCAGGCGTGGGAGCCGCAGCGTGACGAGTTCTGCCGCCTGGTCGGCAAGTCCGCTGATCCCGCTCGCGCGCTGGCGACCGCCACCGACGAGCTCGACGCCGCTATGGGCGAGTTGGAGAAGGTGCTCGCCGGCGGCGACGGGCCGGTCCGTCTCGATGAGGCCGGTGACCTGGTGATCTCACCGCTGTCGGCGGAGGATGTGCCCGCGGAGGCGACGGCGCTCAAGGCCGAGCTGACGGAGATGCTGCCGTTCGCGCCGATCGTGTCGCTGCTGATCGAGCTGGACAAACGCACCGGCTACCTGGACTGCTTCACCCACGCCGGCGGCAAACAGGCCCGCAGCCCGGAGCTGAAACGCAACCTCATCGCCGTCCTGCTGGCCTACTCCACCAACCTCGGGCTGACCCGAATGGCCGAGGCGTCGGGCCTCTCCTACGACATCCTGGCCTGGACCAGCGAATGGTATGTGCGGGAGGAGACGCTGCGGGCGGCGAACCTGACGATCATCGACTACCACCAAAGGCTGCCGCTGACCCCGGTCTTCGGCGCCGGCACCCTGTCGTCGAGTGATGGGCAACGGTTCCCGACCCGCGGCAAATCGGTCACCGCCAGAGCGTTGAGCCGCTATTTCGCGAACGAAGGACTGAGCACGTATACCCATGTCACCGATCAGCACGCCACCTACGGCACCAAGGTCATCGTCGCGACGAGACGCGAAGCTCACTACGTGCTGGACGAAATCCTCGGCAATGCAACGGATCTGCCGATCACCGAGCATGCGACCGACACGCACGGCGTCACCCTCGTGAACTTCGGGCTGTTCGACCTGCTCGGATTGCAGCTCTCGCCCCGCATCCGGGACCTGGGCCGGATCACCCTGTATCGGGCGGCGCCTCGGGCCCAGGTGGAGTCCGCGTTCCCGCACGCCGGGCCGCTGCTGACCCGCAAGCTGAATCTGGATCTCATCGCCGAGCACTACGACGACCTGCTCCGGCTGAGCGGGTCGCTGAAGTTCGGGCACGCCACCGCGTCGCTGCTGGTCGGCAAGCTCTCCGCGTCGGGCCGGCAGAACGCCCTCGCGGCGGCGCTCAAGGAATACGGGGCGCTGCGGCGCACGATCTACGCCGCCCGGTACCTGTCCGACCCGGGCTATCGGCGCAAGATCTCCCGACAGCTCAACAAGGGCGAATCCCTGCACGCGCTCCGCCGCGACCTGCTCTACGCGCACGAAGGCGCCGTGCGCGCGAGGCACCTGGAGGGACAGACCGAACAGGCATGGTGCCTCACGTTGGCGACCAACGCCGTCATCGCCTGGACCACAGAGTATTACGGGCTGGCGACCGAACAGATGCGGCGGGCCGGGCGGCGCATCGACGACGAGGTGCTGACGCACATCTCCCCGGCCCACAGCGAGAACATCAACTTCTTCGGCGCCATCGAGGTCGACATCGACGCCGAACTCGCCCAGCTCGGCCCCACCGGGTACCGGCCGCTGCGCGTGCGGGACACCCTGTTCTGACCCGCAGCGCCGGCCCGGATCGGCGGCGGCGCGATCTAGCAGCAGGCGCTGGTTCCGGTGGTCGTGGTCGGGTCGGTGATCGCGTCGGCGAGGGGGCGGGCGAGCTGGTGGTAGGCGTCGGTGACCGGCAGCACCGTCATGCCTGGGAATTTCGCCTGCCAGTGGTGGGCGGCGTCGGAGGTGGCGAGGAACATCTGCGGGTTGCAGCAGGTGGCGCGGAGGTGACCGGGCTGGATCCGGTCGGGGTCGACGAAGGCCACCATCGCGGTGGCCGGTTCCAGGTCGCTGACCCCGGTGACGGGGTCGATGGTCAGGCGCACGGTGGTGCCCGTGATCGGGCAGTCGGATTCGATGCAGGCGGGTGCGCCGATGACGGCGGGGAAGATGAGGGTGTCGGGGGCACACCAGGTGTAGAGCTGGTGGCCACCGACGCTGAACCGGTGCGGGGTCGGGTTGAGGGTCAGGCCCCAGCCGACGATCCGGCCGGCCTCGTCGTATTCGACGTCGGCGCCGATCGGCGTCTGCGCGGGGTCGAGGTCGGGCACTCCCGCGGCGGCGGCGAGTTCGGTGACGGTGACCGGGGTGCCGTGGGTGAGCAGCCGCAGCGCGGCGCGCATCAGCGCCCGGTCCCGGCCGGCGGGCAGGATCTTGGCGAAAACGTCGGCAGTGAGGTTGTCGGTACTCATGGGATCGGACTCCTCGAGGGCGATCGGACAGTGACGGTGCCGACGGTAGGGTCTGTCCCCGGGGTGAGGGTCAAGCCCGTAGCTCGCATCCGCACGGGTCACCGGCCCAGCACAGGTCGTCGGTGGCCAGATGCGCACGGTGTGCGGTTTCGAAGGCGTCGATGCGGTCGAGGATCTGCTCGGCATCGGCGATGCGCTGGCGCAGCCGCTGCCGCGACCGCTGCAGCAGCTCGGCGAGATGGGCGCCGACCGAACGGCCGTGGTCGTCACGGTCGGTGGAGGTGAGCTGGCAGATCTCGGCGATGGTGAGCCCGAGGCCGCGCAGCTCGCCGATGAACCGCACGCACCACTCCGCGTCGTCGGTGTAGAGGCGGTAGCCGGCCGGGCTGCGGCCCAGGGTGTAGATCAGGCCGAGGTCGGTGTACTCGCGCAGCGCCTTCACCGGCACCCCGGTGCGGGCCGAGAGGTCCCCGATCGTCATGTGTCCGTTCATCACTGCCTCCCGTCCGACGGCGTCAGCCTGCGCAGCAGGACAGTTTGGTGACGTCGGTGGTGAAAGTCTGCGCGGTCAGTTTCAGCGCTTCGGCCATGGTCAGGTACGGCGCCCAGGTGTGGGCGAGCCGGTCGACGGTCAGACCCGCGGTCATCGCATAGGTGGCGGCGGTGATCAGGTCCCCGGCGCCGTCGCTGAGGGCGTGCACGCCCATGATCCGGCCGGTGCCGGCTTCGGCGACGATCTTGACCAGGCCGCGGGTGTCCCGGTTGACCAGCGCCCGCGGCACGCTCGACAACCCCAGCACCCGGCACTGGCAGGCCAGCCCGGCCGCGGCGGCTTGCGCGTCGGTCAGTCCGACCGAGGCGATCGCGGGGCTGGTGAACGTCACGCGCGGCACCGTGGTGTAGTCCAGGACGCGATCGGCACCGGCCAGGGCGTTGTCGGCGACCAGGGTGCCCTGCGCGGCGGCCACGTACACGAACTGCGGATCCCCGGCCACGTCCCCGGCCGCCCAGATGCGCGGATTGCTGCTGCGCTGGCGGTCGTCGACCACGACCGCGCCCCGCTCGTCGACGGCGACGCCGACCGCATCCAGGCCCAGCCCGGCGGTGTTGGGGCGGCGGCCGGTGGCCATCAGCACCTGCTCGGCCCGCAGCTCGGTGCTGGCGCCGCCGCCGGTGCGCACGGTCACCACCTTGTGCCCGTCGTCGGCGAGGACCTTCTCGACGGTGGCGGCGGTGAGCACGTCGATGCGCTCGTGGGCGAAGACGGCCTCGAGCGCGGCCGAGATTTCCGGTTCCTCACCCGAGGTCAGCCGGCTACGCGCGATCACCGTGACCTTGCTGCCCAGGCGGGCGAACAGCTGGGCCTGCTCGAGCCCCACATAGCCCGCACCCACCACGATCAGCGACTCCGGCAGCTGCTGGAGGTCCATGGCGGTGGTCGAGGTCAGATACCCGGCCTCAACGAGGCCGTCGATCGGCGGAGCCCAGGGCGCGGCACCGGTGGCGATCAGATACTGGTCGGCCTCGATCACCCGTACACCGCCCTCGGCGCGCGCGACCCGCAGCACGGGTGCCTCGGCGCTGCCGTCGAACACCGCGGTGCCGGAGACGATCTCCCACCCGTAGTCGGCGGCCAGGTCGACATACTTCTCCGCCTGCAGCTGCCCGACCAGCGCGTCCTTGCCCGCGATCAGGGCGGGGAAATCCAGCGGCACCTCGGCGGGGGTGAGCCCGGGGAACCGGCCCGCCGCCTCGGCGGCGTGGCGGGCCTCGGCGGCGGCCAGCAGCGCCTTCGAGGGCACACACCCGACGTTCACGCACGTGCCCCCGACCGTCCCGCGCTCCACCATCACCACCCGTTTGCCGAGGTTGACCGCGGCGATGGCGGCGGCGAACGCCGCCGAGCCGGAACCGATGATCGCCAGATCGGCGCGGGAATCTGTCAAGGTCACGAGGGTGCCTCCTGGTCGGGCAACCGCTGAACCGACAACGGCTGCTATTCGTGTTGACGAATATCTACCGGAACCATATTATGCGCTTATCCGAATAGTTCAAGTCTCGTGGAGGCGATCCCATGGCCCGGTCCACCACCGCCACTGTCACCGTGCCCGGTGCCGAGTCGGCGTGTACGCATCTGGATACGACGGCGAAGTTTTTTCGCGCCCTGTCGGATCCGACCCGGCTCAAGCTCCTCGAATTCATCCTCGCCGGGGAGCGCACCTCCGCCGACTGCGTCGAACACGCCGGCATCTCGCAGCCCCGGGTGTCGGTACACCTGTCCTGCCTGGCCGACTGCGGGTATGTCCTCGCGCGCCGCGACGGGAAGAAACTGCGGTACTCCGTGGGTGATCCGCGGGTAGCTGACCTGGTGATGCTGGCGCGGTCGCTGGCGGCCGACAACTCCGCCGCGCTGGGCTGCTGCCCGCGCATCCCCGCCGCGGACGGTAGTGGGCGGCGATGAACACACCCGACAACAAGGCGATGAACACACCCGACAACGACTCGGGCGGGTTCGGTGGTCTGCTCGCAGTGGCCGGTGGCGTGCTGGTGATGGTCGCCTGCTGCGCCGGTCCCGCCCTGATCGCCGGCGGCGTGCTCGCCGGTCTCGGCGGTGTCTTGACCAGCCCGTGGCTGCTTGCCGCAGGCGTGCTGGTCGTGGCCGCCGCCGTCGGCTACACCCTGCGGCGCCGCGCCCGTAAGGCCACGGGGTGTTGTCCGCCCCGACCCGGATCACCATCCCCGCCATCGACGGCCTCGACACCGTCCCCTACTTCACTTCCCGCACCCTGCTGGACCTCACCGACCTGCCCTCACATCTGCTCGTCGTCGGCGGAGGCTACGTCGGCTGCGAGTTCGCCCAAATGTTCCGGCGATTCGGCTCCGAGGTCACCCTCATCCAACGCGCCGACCGGCTGCTGCCCGGCGAGGACCCCGACATCTCCGCCGCCGTCAGAGAGGGCATGACCGCCGACGGCATCACCGTGCTCACCGGCACCACCTGCACCGCGGCCACCGGCACCACCGGGAACATCCGGCTCGGCTGCACCGGCAGCGAAGCCGACGACATCACCGGCAGCCACCTGCTGATCGCGACAGGACGCACCCCCAACAGCGACAATCTCGGCCTCGAGTACCTCGGTCTCGAACCCGACCCACAGGGCTTCCTCACCGTCGACGCCTCCCTGCGCACCGACGCCGAAAATGTTTGGGCGCTCGGCGATCTGCGCGGCGGGCCCATGTTCACCCACACCGCCCGCGACGACGCCGACATCGTCTACCGCACCATATTCCGAAGCCAGGACCGCACCACAACCGGGCGCATCGTGCCGCACGCGGTGTTCACCGACCCCGAAGTCGGCGCCGTCGGGCTCACCGAACCTGCCGCCCGCGCCGCCGGCTACGACGTCGTCGTCGGGCGCCAGGACTTCACCGGCGTCGTGAAAGCCCGCGCCATCGGCAACACCCGCGGCCTGGTCAAATTCGTCGCCGACGCCGCCACCGACCGTATCCTCGGCTGCCACATCGCCGGACCCGACGGCGGGAACCTCGTTCACGAGGCCGTCATCGCCATGACCACCGGCGCCACCTACACCCAACTCGCCCAAGCCATCCACATCCACCCCACCCTCGCCGAAGCGGTCAACACCGCCGCCGGCGGCGTCCACCGCGAAATCGGCGCATAGACACCCCATGAGCATCGCCCGGTACTCGGGTGAGGCCATTTTCCGACTGCCACGGATAACACCCTGTTATCTGTAGCATCATGACATCCGGCCTGCGCCGACTCCGCTCCGGCGGTGCGCGACGCGGACCTGTTATCTGCGGCAAGCCCAGTGAGGGAGGTACCACCGTGCCGTCCGGGATCACCGTCCGCGCCGCCGGCGACAGCTTCCTCGACTCGATCGGCTCCCCGAACACCCGCCGCGCCTACGGCATCGCCGTCGACAAGACCACCGCCACGCTCGGCGAGACCCGGCGGCTGGCCGACGTCGCCGACGATGAGATCGGTGAAACCCTCGAAACCCTGTGGGGCTCCTCAGCAGTCAACACCTGGAACGCCCGCCGCGCCGCGGTCGCGTCGTGGCTGGCGTGGTGCCGCGAGCACGGCCACACCGCCCCGGCGGTCCCGGCCTGGGTGAAACGCTCCACTCCACCGGACTCCACCACCCCGGTGCACTCGCGCACCGCGATCGACCGGCTCATCGCCCGCCGCGACATCGACCTCCGGGAGAAGACGCTGTGGCGGATGCTCTACGAAACCTGCGCCCGCACCGAGGAACTGCTCCAGGTCAACATCGAGGACCTCGATCTGGCCGGGCGGTGTTGCCCGGTGAAGTCCAAGGGCGCCAAGCCCCGCACCCGCCGCCGCGGTGCCACCTACCACGAGTACGCGCACGAGCTCGTGTACTGGGACGCGGGCACCGCCCGGCTCCTGCCACGCCTCACCAAGGGCCGCACCCGCGGACCGCTGTTCGTCACCCACCGCCGACCGGGCCCCGGAAAGGCCGCCGCCGACCGGGACATCTGCCCCGACACCGGGCTGGCCCGGCTGTCCTACGGCCAGGCCCGCGCCGTGCTGGATGCCGCCACCGCGACGAATGGGCCCGGCACCGGTTGGGATCTGCACGAACTTCGGCATTCCGGCCTGACGCATCTCGGCGAGGCCGGTGCCAGCCTGGTGGAGCTGATGGCCAAGTCCCGCCACCGCAAACCCGAGAACCTACGCCGCTACTTCAAACCCTCACCGGCAGCCATGCGCGGCATCACCAGCCTCATCGGCCCCGACCGCAGCCACCGATAGCGGCCACCAACAAGAGCGTCCGTCTACCCGCTGACCAGGCACTACGCGAACTTCGTTGTTTTTTGCGCCATTACTACCGTGACCCCTGCCTGGACCGGCTATCGGGGACCTGCCAGGAGATC
>NZ_JAUZVK010000029.1:0-42491 GCF_031844505.1 Gordonia sp. AC31 | reverse complement strand
GACCCAGGTGTTGAAGCGGCGGTTCCACTCAGCGACGAGGCGGTCGCGGCGCTCATCATCCGACCACAGCCACGACCGGAACTCGGTGGTGATCTTCTCGGCTTGGACCTGGGCGAGGATGGTGGCCTGGGCGTCGACTTCCGGTGCCCCCTCTTCCTGCGCTGGCTTGGAGTTTTTGACCACGATCGACCGTTGGTTGAGCAGCATTTCGGTGAGGTCGATCGCATCGAGCGCCTTGTTCTTCCTGTCGGCATTGTCGGCGCCGTACTCGGTGCGCATCAGCGCGCTGTTGCGTTCGTCAGGTGGCACCTCGACGCCCCACGAACCGGCCGCGCGCGTCACTCGGGCACTCGTGGCGCCGAAGGTTTCGCGCACGAACGCTTCGTAGTCGCGTGGCTCGATCCAGGTCGGTCCGAGTTTGACTGACCCGATCTGGGAGGGTTGCTTGTCGTCCGGAATCACCTGCGCCAGTGCTTGTGTTAGCTCTGCCCAGTCCCGGTTACCGGGATCGGTACGGGCAGCTTCGGCGGCGCGGGCGTGTTTGGCGCGCACGTTGCCCGACAACGCTGTGGGCGCGGGCACCAGGTCCTCGGGCATGTCCGGGTCGGCGTAGACCAGCCCACGGATCGACTCGCGCGCCTGCTGGGCGGGCTGGTCGAGCAGTTCGGCGACGCGGTCGAGATCGACTCGCCCGCGTTCACCGAGACTGATCGCGACCGCCTCGGCCGGGGTGTCCGCGCGTGACACCGGGACCGGGGCGACGACGACGTCGCGGGAGAACACCGCGGTCTTGCTGACCGTGCCGGTCTGGTCGTCGTAGCGTTCCAACGCCAGCACGCCGGCCATCCCTGGATCGGCGCGGACCGCCTCGAGATGGGTTTGGCGCCGCGAGGGTGCGCTGACCTGCCATGCTTTCTCATCGAGCTCGGCCGCCACATCCTCGGGCAGCGGGCCGGGATAGTCGGCGCCGTCGGCGTCGCGATTGGCAGTACGCCACTTGCCTTCGAGTTCTGTGAACTTCTTCGCGGCTTCCTCGGCGGTGCGTTCCTTGCCGCCCACCAGCTTCGCCCGGTTCACCGGGCCGTAGGTGTTCAGGTAGGCGTCGTAGACCTCGTTGAGGTCCGCGCGCAGCGCGTCACGCTCGGCGCGGCTGCTCTGGGTGCGCTGGGCGGCGATCGTGGCCGCGAACAGATCGCGCAGCCGCAATAGGTGCCGGGTCTCGGTGGTGCGGGTGGCGGGCACCTTCATCGGCTCATCGCCGTCGATCCCGCGGCGGGTGAACACCCCGGTGGTCTCGTCGTAGCTGACGTGCCCGATCGGGATGTCCTCGCCGTAGAGGGCGGCGGCGTCCAGGGCGCCGGCGGTGAACTCCATCCCGGCTGTGGCGGTGTCGTCGGCGAGAAACAGTCCGTCGCCGCGCTCCAGTGCGGCGTCGACGATGTTGGTCAGTCGGTCGTTCAGGTCGGCGGCGACATCGCTGCCGGTTTCGGCGGCCACGACGAGCATTCCGTCGCGGTAGAGCCCGCGATCGACACGCATCGTGCCGAGCACATGTTCTGGGTGGGTGGTGAAGTAGCGGTTCACCCCGATCTCGGTGGTCTCGCCGGTCCGGTCAGGGAGGGCGACGAGGTCAGAATGCAGCCAGTCGGCGTCCGCAGGTGCGGCGACGTCGGCCTCGCGACGGCGGAACACCAGCACGTCGGTGACGACCTGGGTGCCGGCAACCCGTTCGAATGCCGTCGAGGGCAACCGGACCGCGCCGACGAGGTCGGCGACGGCGTGCATGTCGCGGCGCGCCTTGTCCGAGGCGGCATCCAGCGTTCCGGCCGTAGTGATCGCCATGACGTAACCGCCGGGGGCGGTGAGGTTGAGCGACTTGAGCAGGAAGTGGTTGTGGATGCGGTGGCGGGCCGGATTGTGGATCGGGTCGTGCACGGTGAACCCGCCGAACGGCACATTGCCGATCACCGCGGCGAACGAGCCGTCCGGGACGCGGGTGGTCTCGAAACCCTCCAACCGCACCTGGGCGTCGGGGTAGAGAAGATGTGCGATCTGAGCGGTCGTCGGGTCGAGCTCCACGCCCACCATCTGCGCGCCGGGCGGTGCCAGACCGATGAACGTGCCGCTGCCACAACCCGGTTCGAGTACCAGTCCCTCGTCTAACCCAGCGCGAGTCATCGCCGACCACATCGTCTGGGCGATCGCCGGATCGGTGTAGTGGGCGTTGAGTGTGGAGGCCTTCGCCTGACGCCACTGCTCGGAATCCAACAGGGCGCGCAACTGGTCGCGTTCGGGTGCCCACTCCGGCTTGGACTCGTCGAAGATGTCGGCCGCGGCACCCCACCCCGACCACTGCGCCAGGACCTCGTGCTCGGCGGGCGTCGCCGGGCGTCCGGTGCGCGCTGTCTCGGTGAGGACCTCGAGTGCGGCGATATTGGCGCGGGCGCGGGACTTGGCCCCGGAGGGCACGAGCACCGTCCCCGGATGGGTGAACCGGGTCGCAGCCACCACCTCGGTCGGTGCCGGGGTGGTGGCCTCGTCGAGGGCCGCGATGCTCGGCGGCTCCGGTTCCGGTGCCTCCGAGTCGGGGATGGGGTCGGGTTCGAGGCCGGCCACCACATGGTCGGCCTTGACGTAGACGACCGAGCCGTCCGGGCGGCGTGCGGGGGCGACTCGGGTGCTCGCCCACGCTGTCAGCGGCAACCCGGTCTCGGACTGCGGCACCTGCGGCAGTGCGTCGTCGGCCTTCGGTGGCAGCGGCGTGCCGCCGGGGTCGACGACGGCGGGGTCAGTTGGGATCCGCAGATCGTCCAGAGACTCAAACAGCAGTCCCTGGCCGTCGTCGACTACCTCCGCACGCGCTCGGCGTCGGCGCGATCCTGATCGGCCAGCGCTGCGTCCACCATCGCGGTCAGCTCCGGAACCAGCGGATGTGCCGGCCCGTCGGGCACCGGCAGTCCGTCGGTCAGACGTGCTTCCAGCAGTTGCTCGGCCCACACCTGAAACCGTGGTGTCTGATCCGGCCACACCTGCTCGGTCAGTCGTTCGGTCTCTCGGCTCGCCTCGATCGCCCACTGCGTCAGCCACCGTTGCATCCCGGTCATCGTGTCCGGGTTCGGCTCGTCGTCCGGCTGATCGTCGTCCTCGGGACTGCTGAATCCCTCCCACAGCGTCGCCAGCACCGTCTCCTCCGCCGAGTACCGGGCCTGCTGATACAGCCGCTGCGTCGTCAGCACGTCCGGGTCGTTGCCCCCGTGCTCGTTCTTCCACGCCGCGATCGCCGCCAGCTCCGTCTGTGACTGCGTCTGAGCGATCTCGGCCTCCAGCCGAGTCGCTTCGGCGGTCAGGAAGTCCTCGAACTCCATGCGGTCCATCTGCGTCAGTTCCTGGGCGTACCGCTCGGTCAGTGCCGTGCGCAGATCGTGAAACATCGGTGTCCTCCTCGTTGTGGGTATCCATAGTGCTCTGCGATGCCGACAACCGCTGACCCGATGGGTCGGTATCGGCGAGCAGATCGAACAGATTGGGGGTGTTGTCGTCAGGGGTGGCGTTACGCGCCATACGTCGGAGCTCCTACCAAGTGAGGTCCGCCCGGCCCGGCCAACGCCGGCCCTCGCGGGGGTGGTTATCGTTTCTCACTGGTCAGAGGCTGGATCTCTGGCCGATCAGTGCCCTGGCAGGTGTGTCCGCACCTGTCAGGGCCTGAGACATCTCACGGCGGGTCCACCCGGTCACCTGAGGACACGTGCATGTGGGTGTCGCTGCCGTCGTCTGTCTCGGGGTCGTCAGTGCCGGGCTGCTCGCTGGCAGCATCAGCCGGGGTGTCGCGCTGCCAGCCGACCACCGCGGCCGCGATGAACGCCGCCCCCGCAGCCACCATCAGCGACATGCCTGCGACGGTGCCCAACACCGCCGCCGACCACCCGAAGCCACGACCCCATGCGTCAAGGTCGCGGCGATCGGCGCCCAGCAGGGCCATTTCGGCCACCGAGAACATGGCGAGCCCAACCGCCGTCGCCAGACACATCCGGATCGACTTCTCGGGCACAGCCACACCACGCCGAATGTGGAGGGTGAACATTACGACTGCCCCCACCGCGAAGACCGGCCACACTACGGCGAACACTGACCACATCCAGGTGTGGTCGACGTGCCAGGTTGGGGGTGGTGGTAGCGGGGCGGGAAAGGCCTGCACTATCGTCAGGGCGCTCATCAGTCATTCACCCCGCAGGTGATAGTCGGACTCGATGGGCTCGCCCAGTGCCCGGCCGTCGTCGACGGTGCCCGCAGCGGCGGGGTCCTGCATGGAATCGTGGCGCTGGATGCGGCGTTGGCGAGCGCGGTTCAACTCGTAGTCGATGCGGCGGCTGAGGTCGCGGCCCTCGACTCGAAGCATAAGGATCAGCCCACCGACCACGACAGCAGAGATGCCGGTCACGGTCAGGCCGAAAACGTCGAGACCGATACCGACCACTGCCGCAGCACAACCCAGAATCGAGACCATGGCGGCCGCGAATCCGGTGTCGATGCCCGACCGGCCACGGGGAATGGCATACCTGGGGTCGGAGAGTACGGTGACCGGATCGGACAGGCAGGTGCGAATTTCCGTTGCATACAGGGGTTTCGGGATGACATGGAGGAAGTTCGCCGCCGCGGCCTGAGCCAGGGCTGCAACTTCCACGCTGTGATCGGCCAGTAGTTCGACCGCTCGTCGGCTCGCTGCGGCGAGGATGCCGTCGATGCTCCACTCTCCGGAGTAGTCGGCGGGTCGGTCGTCGCTCACCAACAGGCGAAGCGCCACCTGGTGAAGCCGTGATAGCTCGTCATCGGTCCACTCGGCCATCTGTGGGTCACCGATGGCGCCGCGGTAGTGGTAGGACGCTGCGATTGTGGCCACCAGTGTCGCCCAATTCTTTTCGGTGTTAGTGGCCGGCTCTTGCAGGAGAGCACGCCAGAGGGCGAAGGTCCCTCCGGCACGGAGTGTGGAGTTGACGATGGTGCTGCTCAGTCTGATCTCGCTCACCTGGGCGCCGAAGGCCTGCAACACCACTGTCTGAGCTGCGTGGTAGCGGGCCACAGCATCGACGGTGTCGGAGTTCTCGTAGTTCACGCTCCGCTTCATGAGGCCCCGGTGGGGCATCGCGGCGCCGGCGAGTCGGACGGTCACGAATGTGAGGGCGATGATCCCTATGACGGCGATGACTGTGGCTCCGGTGCTCACGAATCGTCCGCGGTCCTCAGCGAGTGTGTGCAGCCACGACCACACCTGTCCGCCACCGTCGTCGGAGGTCCAGAGGTCGCGAAGCGCGAGCACGAGACCGACGATGACGGCCGCGATGCCCATGTTGGCAGCAAATGTTGACGACACCGACCGCCGGTAGGGCTGCCAGCCGGGTCCCATTGACGGTCCAGGAAACGACGCGAGGGGGATGGCGATCATGATTGGTCTCCTTGGGGTGTATCGAGCTGGCCAGGATCGTGGGGTTGGCGCTCGGATGGTCGGCGACGTTGATGGAGGACGGCTCTGATGACGACGACAGCGCTGGTGATAGCGAGGATCACCAGGAGCACGACGCAGCCGACGAGTGCCCAATGAATCAGTGGCGGTGGTGGCATGGGTTGTCCCTCAGGGCTATGCGGCGTTGATGTCGGCGGGCGGGTCGAACCATCCCGGTGGGGGTGGGGTGGATTGATCGGCCAGCGTCTCGGTGGTGGTGTGTTTGTCGGGTGTGCACAGGTAGAGCGGCCCGTTTTCGGCGGTGAGCGTCCGCCAGTGGGTGTCGAGGTGGGCGGTCCACCACGACGACAGGGCGGCGGGGTCTTCGCTCAGGCGGGCGGTCTCCCACGCCTTCCACAGCTCCTCGAGGCGGATGACGACTTCGTCGTGGCGCCACCATTGCGGGCACCAGCGGGTGTCGCGGTCGAAGCGTCCAGCCTTGATGTGGCTGAGCCAGTTGGTGAACCAGTCGGCGCCGGAGGTGAATCGCCAGTGCGCGCGAGGGTCGTCGTCGGGGCTGTCGGTGTCGGGGGTGGTCATCGGGAAGTCCTTTCGCGGAGGGCGGCGGGTTGGGGTGCGGCGGACAGTGCGGCCTGCTGGGCTGCGCGTTCTGCCCCGCAGGCCTTCTTGGAGGCGTCGATCAGTTCGGCGTAGGGGCCGAGCCAGTAGGAGTTCTTGGTGGTGACGACGGTGCGGTTTCCGGAGGTCGCCAGCACTGCTCGTTCGGCGGGGAGTGCTTTGAGGTCGTCGATGCCGAGAATGGGTTCGCTGGACCAGGATTCGCTGGTGCTGGTCGATCCGAGTCCGGAGTTGGAGTGCGAGCGGCTGCGGCGGCGGACGTCGCGTTGGCCGATCATGCGGCTCAGGCCGGACAGGTAGGACTCGTTGTTCGATGATCCGGCGTAGATGTAGACGTTCGAGGAGTCCACGAGCATGTCGAGTTTGTCCTTGGACCACACTTTCGCGGCCTGGGCCAGCGATTGCAGCATCGTGACGATGACGATGCCCTGGCTGCCGAAGTGGGAGTACCAGTCGGGTAGTTCGGGCAGCTTGCATACGTTCGCGGCCTCATCGAGCACTGCCACGACGGGCACCGGCAGACGTCCACCGTTGCGCCGTGCTTGGGCGACGGAGGCTTTGAAGATGGTGTCGGCCAGTGCGGTGGTCAACGCGGTGGCCGATCCTGCCCCTTCCATCGACAGGGCATACATGGTGTCGGTGGAGGTGACGAACGCTTGCGGATCGAACTTGGGCAGGTCGTGGCGAATGTCGTTGCTGCCGACGGTGTTGTCGCCGTCGAACCGCACACGTTGGGGTGGGAGGACCGATCGGGCGTAGGCGGGCACGGTCATGACGTTGATGAACCGGCGCGCCATGTCGTAGAGGCCGTCTTGCTGGCGGGGGTTGAGGTTGGCGGCGGTGTCGATCTTGGCCGCTGCGTCGTGGTGGCCGTGGCGGGTCAGCACCTGGCGGGCGACTTTGAGTTTGGGGTCGGTGAGCCAGCCGTCGACGTGTTTGAGGTCTCCCCCACCGACGGCCGCGGCCAGAATGTGCAGTGCCAGCAGTTCTTTGGCGCCGCCGTCGAAGTAGGCGTCCAGGCGTGATCCTTCGGCGGTTTCGGCGGCGGCGAAGATCGCGGCAAGCTCGCGGGCGTCGGAGAGTTCGTGCACGCACCAGAACGGGTCCCACCACCACTGTTGGCCCTGAGTGCCGGCGATGTGCTGGAGGTCCGAGAGCCAGATGGTGCCGCGGGTGCGTGGCGGTTTGCGCCGTTGGGTGCGATAGGCCCACAGTGCGCGCAGCCCTTGTCGGCTGGTGTCGGCCATGGCGGCGGGAGCGGTGTCGAGGTCGTTGTGGTCACGGACCCAGCGGGTGGCGTCGTAGATGTCGGGCTTGTTGGAGGTGGCGAACACGGCGCCGGGCGCCTGGCAGATCATCGGGATGGCGTAGCCGGTGGTCTTGCCGCATCGGGGTCCGCCGATGACGAGTCCGACCCACTCCCAGCTCATGTAGAGCGCGGAGGTGCCCGCGCCGATCAGCGATCCCAGCACCAGCCCGTAGTCGAGGTGTCCGGTGATGGCGTCGCGGCCGCGCAGGCGCTGCGCGGAGTGCTTGGCGTCGCGGGCGGTGATGGCGTGCAGTTCCCGGGGACGGGGAAGAAACTGGGCGACCTGGTCGAACTCGCGCAGCACGGCGGTGGCGGCGCGATGACGTCCCACCACGACCGCGATCGCGGCGGCGGCGATGACCGCGACCACCAGGAGCACGGTGGAGGCCACCGGCCACTGGAAGGTGCCGTCGACGGCGGCGGTGGCCGGGTTGACCAGCACTGGGCCGGGCTGACCGGTGAGCCAGCAACCCGCCCGCCAGCACACGTAGACGATCGCCAGCAGCGCGAACAGGACTGCGGCGAGGTAGTAGCCGACCATGGACTCGTGTTGGCCGCGGTCGCGGCGATGGGTTGTGCTCACAGCTGGGCTCCGGTGTCGAGGGAGACGCTGGCGCCGACGTCGGGGGCCGGGGTGATCTGCCAGCCGCTATCGCCGGCGGCGATCAACGCGGCTTCGGGCGCGGGTTCGGTGTCGGCGATGAGCTCGCTGGTCGAGCGGTACCTGCCCGCTGACGCAGCGTCGTCGACGTCGATGGCATAGTTCGCGGCCGCGGTCGACACCTGGTCGAGCAGATCGGTGTCGGCGACCTCGCCGAGGTCCTGGTCGCGGTCGCGACCGGAGATGGTGTCGGGGTCGACGCCGGCCTCACGTAGCCGCTCATCCCAGGCTTGCGCCCATTGCTCGGCGCGCTGCACGGTGGCCTGGGTCTGGGCTTCCCGGGCGGTGTCACCGCCCCGGGCGGCCTCGGCCGCGGCCTCGCGGGCCAGGTCGGCCGCGGCGTGCGCCCCGGCCCAGCGCGCCATCAGATCCGGTGTCAGCGGGTGGCGTTCGGCGATGGTGTCGGTGTAGTGGGGCGGACGGGCGCCGGTGGCGCGCGCGGAGTTCAGGCGTTGCTGGGCGCGGGTCTGCCGGGCACGTCGCTTGTGCTGCTGGTTGCGGACCTCACGCAGCGCGTCGTCGGCGCGACGGCGGGAGTGACGCATGATCGTGCGGATTTCGTCGAAGATGTCGTCGACTTCGCGGCTGTTGTCCTGGGTGACGCTCTGTGGGTCGAGCATGGTGCGTGCCTTCCTTCGAGGGGCGGTGTTGGGAGGTCGGTGGGTCAGGTGTCGGCGCGGGGGTAGGTGGCGACCTTCCAATGGCCGTCGACGCGGACGAGTTCGGCTGTGACGGTGAACTTTCGGAAGGAGGTCACCGTGGCGTCGATGCCGAGCACGGTTTGGGTGACGGTGCCGTGCGCACTGGCCTTCTCCGGTGAGATCAGCACTGCCGAGGCGTTGTCGACGCGAGCGGTGATGACGTCGAGGGATTGCTTCCAGGCGCCCCACTGGGCGCTGGGCCGCACTGTCGCGGGGCTGTCCGCCGACGCCAGCGCTTCCCCGGTGAGGGTGGCGCGGGTGCGGCGCAGCGCGTCGGTGGGTGAGGTGTCGGTGGCGGGTTGCCAACTGAACATGGTGGTCACGGTGGTGGTGAACACCCCGATCGGTTCGGCGCGATCGGGGTGGCCGGGCGGGTTGCTGTAGTGCTCGCCGTGGTCATCGTGGCCGTGTGCGGGTTCGGTGGTGTCATCGGTGCCGGAGCATCCGGCCAGTGCGGCGATCAGCACGATCGCGATGACGACCAGGAGGTGGTGGTGGCGGTGGTGGTTCATCGGTTCTTCTCCGGAAGTCCTTGATCGGCGAACTGTTTGGCGTAGGCGATGACTTTCTGGCCGTACGGGCGGGTCTGGGTGTCGTAGTCGCCGCCGGTGGGTGTTCCGCCGGCATTGAGGACCGCGCCGACTCCGGCGTTGTAGGCGTAGGCGTAGAGAATTTCGCGGCCCTCGGCGGGTTCTTTCACCCGCCCGGCGGCGATCGCGGCGTCGATCTGTTTGGCGTTCGCGCACGAGAACCGCCCGGCGGCCATGACGGCGTCACCGATGTCGGTGGCCGAGGCGCGGCCGTTGCCGTCATCGTCTTTGGCCCAGGACGGGTAGGTGTAGTCCATGAACTGCATCGGCCCCTTCGCCCCTGCCGGGGACACCAGGGAGGCGTTGAACCCGGTCTCTTGCTTACCGATCCCGCCGAGGAACGCCGAGCTGATCTGCGGACAGAGCACCCCGGCTTTGCGGAACCACGGCTCGTAAGCCGGTGGGACCCGCCCGGCCGCGAGGTTGTCGACTCCCCCGCCGTGCTGGTCCTCGACCGGCCCGCAGTCGACGCCCTCGTCGGCGCTGATGCCGCCGGTGATCCCGGGTGCGGTGTAGACCTCATTGCCGCGGGGCATGCCGTGGCCTTCGACGGTGGCGTGGACGTGGTCGAAGTGGTTCTGGGTGGGGTCGCCGCGGTCGTTCATGACGTTGGACTTGCCGACCGCCGGGTAGTAGGTCTGACGCCAGATCGTGTACTCGAGCTTGAAGTGCTTCTTGTTGTCGTGGATGTATTTGTTGACGGCGTTGCCGAGCGCGATCCCGTGTGCGGAGGTGTAGTTGGGGATCATGACGTCGACGGCGCGGCCGGATGGGTGGTCGTTGTAGCCGCCGCCGTCGGCGCGCCAGCCGCCGATGGTCTGGATCTGGGGGAACTTGGCGGCGATCGCGCGGGCGAGGCGGATGGTGTCGACCTGGAAGTGCGCTTCGGAGCCCTTGGACTTGGGCAGCGGCGGCAGCGGGCCCGACGGCCCGGACGGTGCGGGCGGGCCGCTGGGGGCGCCTGCCGGTGGCGGCACCGCGGCGGCGTTGAGGAACGTGCCTGCGGGAGCGGGTTTCTTGCCGGTGACCCCGGCCTTCTTCGAGGTGGTCGGCCAGGCGCCCCAGCCCTGGGAACCCAGGACGCGGTTGGCGACCTCCATTTGCTGTTCGCGGGTGGCTTTGTCGGCGGTCGGCGCGTACTGTCCGCCGCCAGCGCCGGTCCAGGTCGACGCCGCGAACTGCAATCCGCCGTAGTAGCCGTTGCCGGTGTTGATCTTCCAGTTGCCGCCGGATTCGTGCTTGGCCACCGCATCCCAGTCGGCGGCGGTGACCACGTCGGCGGCGGGCAGGACTCGGGGTGCGGTGAGCACCCGCGGCCCGCCCGGTTGGGCCGGCGCTCGTCCGGCCGGGGCGGCGCCGGGTTCGGGGCTGGTCGACACCCACCCGGCTGGATCGACCGAGCGGCCGCCGGTGAAGTCGCGGTGCCCGCCATCCCACACCTCGAAATGCAGGTGCGGGCCGGTGGATTGGCCGTCGTTGCCGAGCTTGGCGATGTGTTGTCCGGCGGTGACTTTCTGGCCGGCTTTGACCAGCACGCCGTCGGCGAACATGTGCCCGTAGACCGTGGACCACACGTGCCCGTTGATGTTGTGGGTGAGCACGATCCAGTGCCCGAACCCCGAGGCGCTTCCGGCGGCGGTGACGGTGCCGTCGGCGGCGGCATAGATCGGCGAGCCGAGTGCCCCGGCCAGGTCGATACCTTCGTGCATCGCCCCGTCGCGCATCCCGTAGCCGGAGGTGATCTGAAAGTCCTTGACTTTCATCGGCTTGACCTTGGCGCCGGGTGAGAGGGAGGCGTCGGCGGGTTGGTCGATGCCGCCGGTCAGCGGCAGACACGCGTCGTCGTCGCCGGCCACGGAGATGATGACCGTGCACGAGGCGAAGAACCCCATCACCAGTGCCAGCAGCGGCACCAGCAGTTTGGAGGCGTTGCCCTCACCCACGAGGCAGACCCCGATAGTCGGCGGTGGTGATGTCGAGGTCGCGGACGTGCTCGGTGAGGGCCTTGTTCATCGAGCGCATGACCTCGAGGCGGGTGGCCCATTCGCGGTCGCGGGCGGTGACGTCGCGGCCGACCCCGGCTGCCCGGCACCACCGCATGACGCTGTTGGTGCCGGCGCCGACGTTGGCGGCGACGTCGGCGGCCGCGGCGGTCAGCGACAGCGATGTGCGAGCGAGCAGCTCAGCGACGGCGAGTACCGCCAGTCGCCGGACTTCCTCGGAGTGGGCGGTGCGGCGAGGGTTGGGTTCGACCACCCAGTCCTGCACCTGCTCCCAGGCACTGGGTTGCGGGTCGATCGGGGTGGCCACCCCCGGGTCGCTGTCGGTGCTCATGCCGCGGATCCGGATTTGGCGCCGCGGCCGCGGGCGAAGCGCTTGTTGGTGTTGTGCATCTCGGTGGCGCGCTCGGTGGCGGTCAACCGCATCTGCACCGGGATACCGGGCTGCTCACCCTCTTTGATCAGGAACTTGCCCATACCTGGCGGGACGGTGTTGGTTTCGGTGCCGGTCGCGCGGACCCCGTCGGCCCAGTCGGTTTCGCTGATCTCGGAGACGACCGGGTCGTCGATGCCGCGGGGGGTGGTGGCCCACTCGGCGAGGGTGGCGGCTTCTTTCTCGTTGAGGTTGACCTTGCCCTCCATCAGCGAGGCTTCGTCCTCGGGCAGCGGGAAGCACACCTTGACCCGGGCGCGGTCGAGAAAGCCCATGGCGCGCTGGCGATCTTCCATCGAGTCGAACGCTTGGAGGTCCTTGACGGTGTGGGTGGTGAACAGGCTGCCGGTGCCCTGTTCGCGCTGGACGCGGGTCACTTCGTCGACGCGCCACACGATGCCGTTGCCCACACCGAGCACCAGCGAGAACTCGTCGCACACCAGGTCGTAGTTGCGGGGCTCTTGCAGGCCGTGATCGGAGAGCAGGTGCGAGGCTTCGACGGCGGAGAAACCGTCGGACCAGCACGCCAGGAGCACCGCGGCGCGCAGCTTGCGGGCGTTGGCCGGCAGCCGGGACATGTCCACGCACACCCCGAGGGCGTCGATGTCGATGGGCTCTTTGGTGGGAGCGTTGAAAATCTCGCCGAACTGCCCCGACACCAGCTGGTCGAGCGACTGGCGCAGGTTCTCGGTCAGCAGCAGGTAGCGGTCGACGGCGATCGCGTCGTGGGGTCGACGCCCCAGGGCGCCGGAGGCATCGAGGAGGTCTTGGTGGGCGCGGCGCAGTTCGGGATTGGTACCGGCGTCGCGGGCGGTGGCGTCGATGAGAGTCTGCGGGACCTGACGCAGCAGGGTGAGCACATCCCCGGGCAGGGGCGCATTGGTCAAAGTGAACTCGTTGGCCGTGCCGTAGAGCACCCGCAACGCGGTGGTCAGCAGCGTCTCCTCGTGCGGAGCGATCGGGCGGCCGGAGCTGATCTCGAGCAGGCCGGTCGCGGCGGTGACCTGGCGCGCCCGCATTTCGCGTTCGGCGAGCTGGCGGGCCGCGGCGGGCAACCGGGCGATGA
Source organism: Gordonia sp. AC31 (assembly GCF_031844505.1). Lineage (NCBI taxonomy): Bacteria > Bacillati > Actinomycetota > Actinomycetes > Mycobacteriales > Gordoniaceae > Gordonia > Gordonia sp. AC31. The sequence goes on along the minus strand of NZ_JAUZVK010000029.1, from coordinate 29,655 downwards.
GGTTGCCGAAGGTGCCCACCGCCAGCGGATTCATCGGCGAGTCGAATCCGACGCTGGTGACCTGCGGGGTGACCGGGGTGATGCCGTCCTCGCGGTACTGCACCCGGCCGTTGTCGTCGTGCAGGACCATCTGGCGCATCATGTTGACGAAGTCGGGGCGGTGATCGCCCATGATGAGCGGCCGGACCCCGGTCGCGAGGTCGTGGCAGACGATGCGCCGGTTGAGGGTGCTTTTGCCGAACCCGTTGAGGCCGAACACCATCGCTGACGGTGCGGTGATCTGTCCGGCCTCGAACCAGCCGATCTGGTCGAACCCGACGGGTTGTCCGGTGTCGAGGTGCGAGCCGACGGGCGCGCCGTCCAGGGGGGCTGAGGCGCCGATGGGGAACGGATAGAACCCCGGCACGTGCGCGGTGGTGCCGCGCAGTTCGTTGGGGCGGCGCACGTGGGCGACGCGGCCGCCGCCACGACCGTCGAAGCCCCGGTTGGTGCGGATCAGGGCGGGCACATCGAACTGGATCGGCCGGGCAATGGCGGCTTCGTGGCGTTCCCGTCGGCGAGCATCGTTGCCGAGTTTCTGTCGGGCGAGGTAGCCGTTGACTCCACCGCTGCGAGCGGTGTCGAGCAGGTCCTCACGGGTGTCGTCGTCGTAGAACGTCGTCGGCTTGGCCGAGCGTTCTTTGGTGCTCGGCCGGGTGGCCGAGGCGGCACCGGCATCCAGGCGCAACGTCGAGGACGCGGTGGTGTCGCCACCAGCGGCGGTGGAGGCTTTACGGAGGTCGGTGACGGTCATAGTGGCGTCTCGCAATCGGTTAGCGGTGGCGGTGGCGCAGGGCTTCGTCGGTGATGTCGCCGTGTTCGGGCAGCAACACCCCGAGTCCGATGCCGGCGGCGAACAGTTCGGCGTGGCGGTCATAGCCGTTGCGCACGCCGAGGCGGGCGAACAGTGGCAATCGGTCGCGCACGGAGTCCACCGACGGGGTACGAGGGCGCGGCTCGGTGATCGTCAGCGTCGCGCCGAACCGCTGCAGGGTGGGCTGAAAGGTCGCCCGGATCGGGTCGTCGGGGGCGATGGTCTCGGCGATCCGAGTGGCTCGCCAGGTGATCGCCAACCGGGTGCGCGGGGTGGTCGGGTCACGCTCGAGCAGCTGGCCCAGTACCGAACCCATCGCGTGGGGCGGTTCGAGCACGTGTGGGGCGATCACCCATGTCGCCGAGACCAGGTCGTTGTGGCAGAACACATCCCGCACCCGGTGTGGTGTCGAGTCCGGTGCGATGTCGGCGAACGCGGGCGCCGGGTCGTCGGGCAGGCCGCCGCGGTAGGCCCGCACTCCGACCGCGGCGACCTGTGCTGCGGTGAGCGGTGTGGTGGGCAGCCCGGCGGCGTGCAGGGACCCGATCAGGGTGTGCAAACGCCGGCCCACTTCCACTGCCATTTCGTCGGGTGTGGACTTCATTGCTGAGGTGGCCGCCACGAACGTCACCGCGAGATAGGTGTCGGTGGCGAGGTCGGCGACGTCGAGGCGGTAGTGGTGATCTGTGTCCATCCACTGCCGGTGTGCGGTGTCGGTGCGCGGGAAGGTATCGGCGACGGCGGTGACCGCGACGACATCCCAGGCGTCGGCACCGAAGTCGATGCGGGTGAAGTCGCACAGCTGTTGCCAGTCGCGCAGCGTCGCCCCGGTCGCGGCGAGGATCACCGTGTAGTGGCCGGTGGCGTGTGCCCGGATCAGGCCGTAGTCGTGGCCGCCGGCCGAGCGGTGCTCGGTGATCGACAGCACGGTGCTGATCTGGGGCAGCGTCGTCGCCGTGGTGGACAGGCGGGCGCGTGAGCGCTGGAGCAGCGAGGTCAGGGCCGGGAGCGTCGGCATCGCAGGGTGGTCCTTTCTGTCCTGGTCAGGCGGCGAGCTTGTCGGAGACGGTGCTCTCTTCGGAGAGCACGACACCGAAACCCAGTCCGGCGCAGAAGGTGACGAGTTGTTCGTCGCGGGCCGGTTCGAGTGGGGTGGCCGCTGAGAGGCCCAGATCGGTGACGAGGGTGTCGATCTTCTGGGTATCGGCGCCGATCGGGCAGGTGGCGGTCACGACCATCGACACCCGGGTCACGCCCGCACCGCGGGCCTGTTCCTGGCGGGCGCCTTCGGCGCTGTCCAGGCGCACCAGTGCGCGTTCGGGCAGCTTGCCGACGTGGGTGCGCACGGCCTGGCGGGCATCGTTGTGGTCTTTGTTGACGATGGTGGTGGCTTGGGCCGGGGTGTAGGGCTGGTAGACGAAGGTGACTCGTTTGCGGGGCACGTCGCTGTGCGGGGACAGCAGATCAGCGAGCACGTTGGAGTCGAACGGCGCCTCGGGTTCGTTGCGCATCGTCCACGACATCGACTGCGCCGCATCGTGAAGCAGGCGGCCGTGTTGGTCTGAGGCCGAGGTCGGTCCGCAGTCTTCCCACCGCAGGCGCATCGGTTCACCGCTCATCAGACCGATCTCGAGGTCGAGCTCGTCGGCCGGGGAGAAACTGCGGCGGGCGATCGCGCAGATTTCGCGTTCGAGCATCGGCCGCACCCGCAGACCGGCGGCGTGGCAGTAGTCCCGAATCCGTCCGAGACGGCGCGCCACCTCGTTGCCCATGTCGGTGGCGTCGCGTTTGCGGTGCATGGTGTCCGCGCGCCAGGTCAATCCGATCCGGGCTTCCAGGCGCACTTCGGCGGTCGGTACCGCTTCGGTGGCTTCGATGATGATCTTGCGGGCCAGCGCCGGTGCTGTGTCCTTGAGCCGGGACCGCACGATTGTCGAGGCCCGCATCCCCGACTCGGGCAGCGTCTCCATGGTGATCGTCGCGGCCACGAAGTCCGGTGATTGGCCGAGGAAGGTGAGCATGTCGCCGAGGCGGGCGACCCAGCGGTCGCGCACAGGCTGGTCATTCCACTCCCCGCCCTGGGGCCAGGTCCGCAGCACCAGGGTGTAGAAGTTCTTCGACGACAACTTGATCAGACCGAACGGTGCCGACCCGTCGCCGGGTGAGAAGTTGAACGTCTCGGCCGTGGCCAGCGGCCCCGGTAGTGGGGTGCCGTCGGGGATCATCGTGAACGGCCCGGACCGCAGCAGAGTTTCACCGGCACGGCGGGCCTTCGACACCGAGCGTGCACCCATGCCCAGCTCCCAGGCTGAGCGGCCCCGCAGCGACACCACCAGCGGCACAAACAGCACTGCCAGCGTGAACGGCAGCCCGAAGAACTTGATCACACCGGGCAGCGGCAGCATCAGGCCCACAACGGCGACGAACATGAACACCAGCAGCACCATCGTCGAGAACATGGTGAACCCGAACGCGCCGGAGGACCGGAACGCCGCGGCCGGGCGGTACAGCAATCGGCGGGTGCTCGCTTTGTCTGTCATGACAACCTCTTTCGACAGTCAGAGAGATGGGGTGGGCGGCTAGTGCGCCATGGCGTGTTCGTTCCAACCCGAGCGCATCGGTGGCGGGCTGCTCAGTGACGGGTCGGAGCTGGTGGATTCGACTTCGGATTCGACGCTGTCGGCGACGGTTTGCATGGCTGCCCCGGCGAGTCCGCCGGCCGATCCCATCGCGTCGCCCAGCCCGGACGTGGGACCACCGCCGCCACCACCGCCGCCGGAGCTGGCCTGTCCGCCCTGGCCGCCGGAGAGGGCGGGTTGGGCGCCGGGGCCACCACCGCCCGATGGCGGTGGTGGTGAGGGTGACGATGCCGTGGAGATACCGCCCGAGGGTCCACCGCCGCCGCGACCGGCGATTGAGGACATGCCGCCCGCGCCCGCACCGCCGCTGGCCCCGGCGGTCGCCCCGCCCGAGGCAGCCATGGCCGCGACCTTGCCCGCCGCGACGCCTGCACCGATGGCCGCGCCGGCTGCCGCGGCACCCGAGCCGCCGCCCCCCATGCTCGCCACAGCAGGGGCAATCAAACGCATGAGTGCGGGTAATACGAACGCGCACAGCATCATCAGCACCATGCCGAGCACGACCTGTTGGGCGTTGTCTTTGGAGGCTCCGGCACGGAAAGCCACGAAGTAGGTCAGCGCGCCGACGGGTTTGAACAGCAGGAACGCCACCGACCAGGCGACGAGCCGCTGGTAGCTCTGTGACCCGGGGCCGGTGCCGGAGAATGCCGCGGCCACCGGGAGTGCGGCGACGACCAGCAGCAGCATCGCCTCGCGCACCACCAGCAACGCCAACTGCAAAAAGGCGCCGAGGAATCCGACGAGGGCGAAGATGCCGATGGCGGTGGTGCCCAGCGCGGAGTTGGTCAGCAGGTTGAGTTTGAGGAAGTTCTTGATGACATCGCCGTTGCCGCCGCCGGCGGTCACTGATTCGCTGACCAGCCAGTTGGAGATGCCGTCGGCGATCTGCCCGCCGACGGTCAGTGCCAGCGGGATCGCGGCGGTGGCCATCGCCGAGCGGAAGATCAGTTTGAAGCCCTCCTCGGCGTCATCGGCCATGGAGCGTTTGCGGTCGATCATCATCCGCAGGCCGAAGAACATCAGCGAGAACGTCAGGCCCACGATCTGGATTTGCAGGGTGTGGTCGTGCACTTCCTGCATGAGGGAGGAACTGTTGTCCAACTGCGGGTTCGGCAGCTTGATCCACCACGCCAACGCCCACGTCAGGATCGTCTGGTAGCCCTCCAGGAGCGAGTTGACGATCTTCTCGAACGTCCCGCCGACCACACTGCCGGCCACGTTGCTGGCGGCGTTGCCCGCGGCGCCGCAAAGGGCGCGGCTCAACGAGCCTGCCACGTCACACAACGGGTTCGCTGTCGCCTTACCGACCCCCACCCACGACGACACTGACGCAACGATCAGCGCGACCACGACCAGGGCGTGGGTCCGTCGACCGGTCAGGGCAGCGCGCAGACCCACATGGCGTCGGGTGCGGCGACGGTGAGAATTGTTGGGGCGGTTCACCATGGGGTCCACCCATCGCCAGTGGTCGAGATCAGCAGGCGGCTGGGATCGTTGCCGGGTTCGGGGACCACCCATTTCCACTGGCCGTCGCGCCAGACCATGTCGACGCCGACGGAGATGGCGGTGAAGCCGTCGTCACGATTGAGAGGTTGGGCGAACTCGACGTGGGCGAAGTCCTTCGAGTAGGTGGTGATGCGCACTGCCACCGGCACATCCCGCATCTGCGCGGGTAGCCCCGGATTGCCGGCATAGATCTGTGCACCGTTGGTGCGCAGGTTGTCGGCTTCGGGTTCGGCGGCCGCGGAGACCACCGCGGCACGATCGAGCAGGGCTGCGTTCTGGTCATCGGGTGCCCAGGTGGCGCGCTGGCCGATTTGCCAGGCCGCCAGCGCCGCGCCCTGCGGGGTGTGGGCAAACCCGGTGGGTACCCCGTCTGTGCTGATCGCGGTCGGACCATCTGAGGTGGAGAACGGGATCGTCGCGCCATATACGCGCTGCCACATCAATCCCTGCGGCGGTGGGAGCACGGCCTCGGGGTCGGTGGTGTCGGGGGTGTCTCCGGACTGCGGGAGGACCTGGCCGAGCGGGTTGGTCGGGGTTTCCACCCGGCGGCCGCGGGTGTCGGTGGTGGGCACCCCGAACGCGTCGTCGGGCAGCCGGGTGACCGGGGTTTGCGGCGGCAACGACGTCGGTGTGTCCGTGGCGGTGACCTGCGGTGGCTGCGTTGACGACTCGTCACCGTCACCGCGGACGGCGACCAGCACGGCCATGCCGATGACGATGGTCAACACCAGCAGCGACAGCACCAGGGTGGTGCCTTTGTAGCCACCGGACTGGCGCAGTGAGTGCAGCGCCGCAAGGCGGCCGAGGTCCTCGCGAGGATCGGGGGTGCTCATGAGGGTTAGGCTCCTGTCAGTGCGACCATGTCGGTCGGCGTGGCCGAGATCGCGTCCACCGGTGAGGCGCCCGCCGCCGCGTCGGGCAGCAGCAGCCGCCAATCACCGAACGCGGGCGCCCACACGACCGTGGTGTGGTTGACCGTCATCGAGCCGTCCGGCAACCGCGTGTAGATGTCGGCCGATGCCTTATCGGGGGTGAACGCGGTCAGTTTCCAGCCCTGCACCTGCGGGGCCTGACCAGCTGGCACACCCGAGGTGGTCGACAACTGAATGCGGTTGGTGATGAAGTCATCTCGTGCTTGTCCCGGCGCGATGAGTTCACGGACCACCTGCGGCCACTGGTCATCGAGCGCAACCGAGAGACGCACGATGGCATTGACCGCGGCCAGCCCAGCTCCCGGCGGTGTGCGGTCGAACCCTTCCGGAGCGACGACATCTGACACCTCGTGGGGGCCTTCGGCGGCTTGGGGAATGCGCATGCCGTTGAACTCCACCCACCGCAGCTCGGTGGGCGGCGTCGTCAACGGAATCTGTTGCGACGTCGACGGTGTGGCGGTGTCGGGGTCTGATCCGCATCCCGTCAGCGACCCGGCCAGCGCGTAGGCGGCAACGAGGGCAGCGATCAGCCGAAGACCAGCACCGCAGCGGCGAGGTTGCCGGCGATCGCTACCACCCACACCCCGAAGATGATCTTGGTGAACCACTCCCCCGCGGTGATCTGTGCGAGTGGATGCTCGCGCACCTTGTCGAACGCGATCGAGGCGCCCAGAAAGACCAGATGCACGAGTGCGAGCATGTTGGCTACGAACACGAACCAGCCGCCGATCAGGGTGATGTTGTTCATCACTTCGGCGGGCAGTTTCGCGTACGCCACTGTCATGGTGGTGTTCATCGCTGTAGCTTTCGGTCCGCACGGCTCACTGCCCGCCCGCGGCCTGGATGATCGTGGCGCTGGTCGCGATCAGCATCGTGCCGACAACGGCGCCGATCGCGATCTTCACGCCCTTGTTGTCGCCGCGGTCGGTGATCTTGTCGAAGGCGATGTACCCGCCGCCGACGACGATCGCCACGGCGGTGGCGAAGTAGGCCAGGAAGGTGACCCACCCGCCGAAAGTGTTGAGCCGGTCGGACAAACCGGGAATCGGGATGGGGTTGAACGCCACGTAGGTGGTGGTGGCTTTAACCGAGGCCAGCGTGAACTGGAGCATGATCTCTTCCTTCTCGTGAGGGTGGAGGTTGTGGAGTTGTGCCGTTATGGGGTTGTGCCGGCGTCACCTGACATCACCGCGACTGCGGCGTCGCGCAGGCCTTGGCCGACGGCGGCGATGTCAGGGGCGACGACGGTGCGCGGATCGGTGCGTCGCGCCGCTGGGGCCGGGTCGGGACCGGTCGAGGGCAACTCGTTGAGCGGGGTGTCGACGAGGAAGTCGTGCCAGGCGACGTGCCAGACGTTCGCGAAAAGCCCGGACCCGACGAGCAATTCCCGATCGCGGCGGAGCCGGGCGGTCGGCTTTCCCTTCCGCCCGGCTACCAGCACCAAACCCAGCAGCTGCACATGTGCTGGCGCATTGTTCGTCGCGTACTGGCGCGCGGCCAGCGACGCCGCGGCCAGGCCGCGCGCCGATTCCCGCGCAACGAGTACCGCAAACGGTGGCTCGTCGGCCCGCCCGGGCCACAACTGGCCGGAATCGCCGACATGCTCGAGCTGGGCCGCGAGCGTGGACACACCAGCACCGCCGTGGCAGCCCACGGCCGCCACTAGATGCGCCGGTAACCGTGTCGTGCGCCGCCCCAACATCTCCGATGCGCTCGGCGGCAGAATCGACGCACCCCGAATCGCTCCGGCGTTGTGCGCCGCCGACACCGTCTCCACACTCGCGGCCATCGTTGTTATGCCCCCTTCGGCGTGAGCTGCGGGAAGGTGACCTTGAGACCCGGGACGACCTTCTCCGCCTGCCGGGACAGGTCGACCGCAGCGTCGGTGACGGTCTTGCGCACCTGATCGGCGGCACCACCGAGTGCCTTGTAGGGGGCGTCGGCCTGCTCCGCGGTCCAGTTCGCGGTGTAGGTCTGGCCACCAATGGTGGTCTCGGCGTTCACATCTCTACCGACGTTGACCTGGTAGTGAACCGCCGGCAGACCGGCCTTGGTCGCCTGGTCGGCGGGCAGATGCACCTCGAACTGGTTCGCGCCAGGGTTAGGCAGCGGAGCCGGTTTCGGACGCGGCGGCGCAGGTGCGCGGCGGTTCGGGTCGGGCTGGCCGGGCAGTCCCGGTTGACGCGGGTTCGCACCCGGATCTCCGGCACCCAGGGCGTGCGCGAGGAGTCCACCGGCCGTTCCACCGGCCACCCCGCCGACGATCGCCGCGGGAATACCCAGCGCCGCGGCACCGATCGCCGCACCGGCTGCGGCGCCGACCCCTGCACCCGAGATGGCATTCGCGCCCGGGATCGGCAGCGGCACAGTCGCACCGATGGCCGCTCCCACGCCGGTACCGATCAACGCACCACCCACACCACCGACAACCGCGGCGGGCACGCCGAGGGCGACCGCACCTGCGGTGCCGCCCAGCGCCACACCGATGATGGTGGCCGCGGCCTGGCGGGACGCTTCGTCCTCGGGAACCCCGACCGAGATGAGGCCCTGGGCGATCTTCGCTTCGCCATAGGCCGACCACTCGTTGATCGAGACCCGCTGACGGTCGGTCAGCCAGGGAGCGTCGCGCTTGAGCTGGCCTTCCTCGACGAGGAAGTTACCCACGCGCAACGTCTTCGGGGGCGGGGCAATCGGGCGGACCGGCGCGACCGGGCGGGGCAGGGTGTAGGCCCGCGGCGGCGCCGGGTTGTAGACGGTGTCGTAGTTGGGCTGGTTGTACACCTGCGGATCGGCGTAGGGCCGATACGGCGCTTCCCGGGGCGGTGCCGGAATTGCGCCCGGACCGGGGTTGTAGTTGTAGCCCGGCGCGGTCTGCTGCGGAGGTGCGACCGGTGGGGTTGCGTCGTCGCCACCACCGCCGCCGACCCCACCCTGCTCGAATCCATCGTCGGTCTCGCCCTGGTCGATACCGCCCTGTTCGTAGGCTGCGGCCGGGCTGTCGACCAGGAGGGTGGCGCCGAAGGAACCGGAAACCATCAGCGCGGCAAGCACTGTCCCGACGAACGGGGCGGTTGGTGGGGCGGTGCGGTGCCGGCGTTGTGCCCGCGACCGCCGGGGCGGGGTGTCATACGGCGGAGCCGTGACCGCTGGTGAGGTGAGGTACATGAGAGGGGGTGACCTTTCTATTTCTTATTTCGTGTGACAGACGCGATGTAGGTGCGTTCGCCGATCTGGGTGGTGGTGATGTTCTGGACATCGGGGTCGGGGTCGCGGGTGCCGTCGGGCAGGATCAACGTGACCGCCACGCGATAGGTGTTGGAACCGGTCTCCTCAATCGACAGGCAGTACCGCGCCTGGGGATTGAGCGTGTCGATGCTCGACTGCAAATCGACGGCGCTGCCGATGCCCTCGACATTGGACGAGGCCATCGCCCGCGCGGCCGGTCCCGAACGCCAGTGGAAGTAGGCGTAGTTGAACGCTTTGATCACGTTCGGGCCCGACGTCAGGTCGCCCGGGTCGCGGCCGGTAGTGGTGGCTCCCTCACTGGTCGAGGGGCATTCCACCGCATCGGAGAACGGATCCGGGGTATCCATCGCAGTAACCGGATCGGTGATGCCGTCCTCGCCGCCGCCGCTGACCAGGCCCCGGATCATGACTGCGATCGCCACTAGCCCCATGACCGCCACCACAACGGCAGCCGCCACGATCAGCAGCCACCGGCGGTCCCGACGTCGAACCGGGGTCGGAGCGGGCGCACTTCGTGTGAATGGCGCTGCGGCATAGACGTTGTCGGTGTACGGGGGCTCCTCGACTGCGGGCTCGGCGACCTCCGCGAAATCGGCGTCATCAGATTCAGCGTCATCGAGTGGGGCGTAGCTGTATGTGTCGTCGACCTGGTCAACGCCCCCTGCTGTGATGTCCTGTTCGGGGCGCGTCGGGTCGTCAACCCACTCGGTGAGCTGGTCGGAGTGAGGCTCGCTGGTGTGCAGCCAGGACTGCACGCTCGGGTCGTTCTGCCAATCAGTGCTCATCCGAACGTCACCTCGTTCCCGTGGCGGTATGCGCGGGTCCAGCGATCGCACGCGGCGAGGTGCCAGTGCAGGGGGTGTTCGTCGCCGAACACACCGCGCCGGACCGCGGTCAGCGAGAACGGATCGATGGTGTGTAGCGTGTCGTCGAACACGTCGCGGTAGGTGGAGCCGACCAGCAGCTCGTCCGGCAACGAGCCGTTCGAGCCGACCACCAGCACAACGCTGTTCGCGTCGAGGCGGTAGCCGCGGTCACCGGGCAGTACGCACCGCGCCCGTTCGTCGTAAGCCTCTTTGAGCCGCGTGATGCTGAGGCCGTTGCCCATCCCCCATCGAGTCGACGTGCAGCCGTTCTCATCGGTCAAGATCACCGACGTGGCCGGGTCGGTGACTGCGGTGATCAGATCGATGGGACTCAACCACGCCGGCTCACCACCCTGCGGGCTGATGGGACGGTTCGGATGGCCGGGGTTGTGAGAGGCATGTCCCCCGAACGGGGGCCGGATTGCACTGTCACTGAACATGTACTCGCTCCTTCCGGAGTGATTCGTTGAGTGCGCTAGTGGAGAGGAAGGGTCTAGCTGGAGGTGGTGGTTCGACCACCACCACAAGCCCGGCACAACCCGCGCCTGCACACGCGGGAAGGGCTGGCCGAGAGGACGGTCAGACTCATTGCGAGGCCCCGCTGAGGAACGGCGGAAGGCCGGACGCGCCGCCAGGAGGTGTGGATTGCGGGACCGGTGAGGACCCTGAGGGAACCGTCTCGGACGAAGCCGATGGTGACGAAGTGTCGAGCTCCCACGGATACGCCGGTTCCGACGTCGCAGCGCTCGGCGGCAACGACGTCGTGGTCAATGATGGAAGCGTCGACGAACCAGCGGACCCCTCGCCGAACAGCCACGAAAAGTCATCGCTGCCGCTGCCGCTACCGGACGAGTTCGACGGCGCGCCGTCCTTGCCGGCGATGTCGCGCGCGGCCGCCACGATCCAATCACCGATCAGCTTCGTCGGGGGCTGGCCGGTCGGCGTGGCCGACACCTGCGAGTACGACGTGTGCTGCTTGGCCGCATCCCAGTACTTCAACAGCGAGGACACCTTGAACAGGTCGGAGTTCGCTTGGAACTCGGACTTGAACGCGGTAAATGCCTCAGAGACAAGACGTTCCTGGGTTGCCGGTGGAACCAGCGTGACCGCTGCCTGGCCCAGCTTTGCGCCCAGAATGCCGACGATGGCCAGTGGATTCGCAGCACCCGCAGTAGCGATCGCGGCGATGGTGCTCGGGGTGGCGACTGTCTGCACAACGGTCTTCACCGCGTTGAACCCGATCGTGCCCACCTTGATGACCGCCGACAACGCGTCCTGGACACTCGGCAACGGCGTACGAGGGTCTGAGGCCACGGCCAACCGCTCTGACAGGGTCTGTCGCGGTTGGTAACTCACGGATTCGAGGTTGTTCTCCGGCGCCTGGACATCTTCATTGACCACCGGCACCGCGGTCTTGACTGCGGTCAATGCCAGTGCTTCGGCGATCGTCGACAACGACCCGATCGGATCGTCCGGGTTGAGTTCCGACTGACCCGCGATGTTGGTGACCAACCGCGCCAGCGGTGCGTTCGCCGGGGCATCGCAGGCGAGGTCGCCGGGCGTGCACGCGGACAGATAGCGCCCCGCGATGGCCTGGTACGACGTGTCCTCGACGTCACCGACCGGGGCGATACCGCCACCCGGGGCGTTGGTCGTCGACACCGCCACGACCTTGGACACGTTCGCGCCGCTTGTTCCCGGCACCGGATCGGGAGAAGTTTGCCCCGGCTTACCGGGGAACAACGAAGCCCCTTCGGGACGGCCAGGATCGCCGAGGTTGGCCAGCAGAGCCAGTTTGTCGGCGCCGATCGCTGCTTTGCCACCGACGATGTCGTTCAACACGATCCGCGTGACGTGAGCGCCCTGGGAGTAGCCGACCAGACCGAACTTCGTGGCCGGGCACGCGGCGGCTTTGTCTTTGATCCAGGACAGTGTCTTGGCGACCGCGCCCTGAACGGACTGCTCGTACGGGACCTTGCCGCCCGCTACAGCACCACCGAAGCCGGCGTCGTAGGGCACATACGCGCGGTCCATATCACCGCGGGCGGCCGTGATCGCCGGATGAAGTACCTGAGACAGGAAGCCCGCGTCCTTCGACGGATCGGCGTCTGGCGACGACTGGCCGGTGCCCTGCACCGCATACACCATCAGACCAGGGCAGCCCCCCGGCTGCGCCGGCGCCGCTGACACGTTCCCGACCCCGACATTGGCCAGGGCGATGACGGCCGTCGCCATGACTGCCAAGGTCGCGGCCCAGATCGAATGTCGCGACTCCTGTCCACCCCTCTGGACAGGACGATGCATCTCTACACTGGTCACCGGGACAGCCCCCCATCGACAGACAGGGAGCTGTCTCCTCGGGTGACCACGCGTGAGCCGTTCGACGGCAAATCAATCGCGCTCGCGCGTAGTCGCCAACCACCACTCCGGAGAGGGACTGTTCGACGGCAATCTGACCGTCCCTCTCCGGAGCCTGGGACCTGTGCGATCGATCGAGAGTCGACAGCGACATGCCCAGACCAATCTGGCCCACGAGGATCGGGCTCAAGAAGGTTCGTCATGCGAGTTCCTTCACTCCAAGGGTTTCCTCGAAGCTGTAGGAGCAGCCCACCCAGACGACCGTTGTCAGCGCATACCCGCAGGTACACTGTTTAACGCCCGCCTCGATGCCTGCACTTACCGCATCGAGCTGGTAATCACCCGGTCCGGACGCCGTTCGAGTCGCCAAACTTTGCAGCGTCCGGCCGGGGTCAAACTTCGAGACAGAGACCCTGTGCCTACGTGGTGTACATGGGTCTCGCCAGGTGCCAAAGCCGCTCAATCGGCAACTTTAACCGTGCAGTAACCGATCAAATATCGAGCGTCGATACCTACTATAACCCGACAGTAGACCGATTGAAAACCGAAGTTAGACGATCATTGGTGGCATACCGTAGGGGGCACGCCCCGGAACGGTCTATAGCGCCTAGAGTGCGGGTGTGGCCGATGCTTTGCGCTTTGGGCGCCTCGTGCAACGGCGCCGGCAGGAACTGGGAATGTCGCAAGCCGATGTAAGTCTCGCCGGCGGGCCGAGTGACCCGACTATGCGACGCCTTGAGCAAGGTTTAATGGCCAAGCCGAGGTTCGTCACGTTGACCAAGCTGGACGCTCCGCTGCGGTGGTCCCCCGGAAGCGCCGCGCGCGCTTTCGAGGGAGGTGACCCGGTACCTCTGCAGGACGAACCCACGACCGATCTGGCCCCGGGTACGAATGATCCGGTCTCTTCTCGCCCCACACGTCCTCTGACGCCCTCTGCTTACGGCGTGTTCATTCGAACCGACGCGCTGGCCGAACTCGCTCGGAAGGTGCGCGCAGTCGATGACCTGTCGCCTTCGCTCGACGAGGACCAGCGCGTTGTGGTTGCGAATCTTCGTCATGCGACCGACAGGTTGACCCGAGCGTGGATAATCAGGCAAGCAGAAATAGCGCGTCGTGATGACACTCTCGCTGATCTAATCCTTGTTCTTGACGATCATCTACGCATGCCACCACCGGAAGGCGAGTCCACCTCTGACAGCGATGACCTCAACTACTTGAGGTGGCTAGCCGGCTACCCGGTGTCAATGCCTCAGGTTCGGCGATACGAAGCGCGGTTCGCTGAGTTCGTAGCGAGTCAGTCAGAGCAAGCTGACTGACACAAACTTGGAGTTCTCCTCAGGTGTTGCTAGGTGCGGTGGCCCAGCGGGCCGGGTTGGTCTACTGCAACCTCCAACCCGACCCGCGAGCACGATCCGGCAAGACCAGTCTTTAGGCTGCGCAGTCATTGGACATCGCGCCGCGCCACAAGACGCCATTGGTGGTGGCAAACCGACGTTACACCGATATTAGACCAAAATAAAGGGCGTGCACTCTGCGCGTCCGTCGAAGCGGGTGAGTCCCAGGCTGGCCCGCAACGGTATGGACTGGCAATTCCCTGCGTGCCCGTTGCTTCGTTCTGATACGTACCCAGATGTCAGACGCCCTTCGGCGACCCTCACCTATCGAACTGCGTTTGGTCGCGCGGACCCATCACCCCTCCCCCGCGTGACTGCAGGGACGCCGCGGGTTTGGGTGTGCAGCTCGTGCCTGCGAACCGCCAGCCGGCAGGGATGAACCGTCCGAGGATTGGGTGTACCGGCTTACTCCGAATCCACCGACTGAGACTGGAGGTGGGCTTCTAGAGCCGCCCTGCACAGCTGCGAGCGATTCTCGGCACCAACTTCGACAACTAAGCGATCGATGACAGTCAGGTTGCGACCAAGCATCCGGAACGTCAGCGAAGATCGCTCTTCTTCTGGTCTGGCTTCGATTCGTACGAACAGCCCATCGTCGTGGTGCTGGCGTTTGAGCTTCTCTACTAACGCCGGCAAGCGGTCGTGATTGGCGACAATCGCGTCCATCAATGTCCCGGCAATGGTTGTTTCGTTCTGTTTGTTGTGTGCCTTGGTGGCTGTGCAGAGTGGCGTGGGAAGCGACAGGGTGACTGACACCAGCATCTCGTCTGGGCGGGTTTCGACGCGTTTCGGGCGTCGGGCACCTCGCGAGACAGGCCGAGTGGACGCTGCCGGTTGCGGTCGATTGTGCGGTAGCGCTGGGCCGTCGGGTACTGCTGGGGTCGCCGCCGGTGCCGCTGTAGGAGCGGTTGGTCTACGGGGCGGCGGCCCCGGGACGCTACCGGTCCTCGCGAGACCGGTGACAGGCTTGCGATCGGTGGTCATCAGGCAGATGCTCCTTCGTGTGCCGGCTCCGCGGAGGAATCTTGTTCGGTCTCGCGTCGGTCGATCTCCTGGAGGATCTCTTGGGCGAGGAGGACGTAGTCTTCTGCGAGAGACGGCGCGGTGCCTGGCACACGGTCGGGCCGCCTGCCTTCCTTGAGGGCCTTCCAGTACGGCTCGGCGTTGTCGACTTGCTCGGCCAGCTCGTGGGCAAGCAAGCCCTTCTCCCGTACCTGAACCGAGGTCATGGTGCTATGGCGCACAACAGAATTGAACAGCGGGGCCACTCCTCCGAGCGCTGCGTCTAGCTTGGCCCGCGCCTCTCTACGAATGGCTTTCGCAGCGGCCTCGATACCGAAAAGCACGGCGCCCAGGACCTCGATGTCGGGGTTTGTTGATCTGGCACTAACCAGTTCGTCAGCGAGTTTTTGCAGGCCGTCGATGCTCGAGTCGTCCGGTTTCGTCGGGATGACGATCCAACGTGTTGCAGCCAGCGCTAACCGTAGAAGATGGGGTCGTGTAGGTGGGGTATCGATGATGATGAGGTCGTAATCATCTGCGATGGGGCTTAATGCATCTGCGAGTTGCCTGTGTGAACCTGGCGAACGCTGAGAACGACCGATCAGTATCGCTTCAAGATCGTCGAGTCCGCTCCCACCTGGAAGTACGTCCAAGTTGGGTCGGTAGTTGACAAGACTGGGTCGTAGAGGCTTCTCCTGCATGATCGCGTCGAAGATCTGTTGTCCGGAGTCGCCTGACCCATCCATCTCGTAGCCGAGGTCGCGTCCCGCGTTGCCCTGCGGATCGAGCTCAATGAACAGGACGTGCCAACCGGCGGCAGCGGCCAAACCAGCGACATTTGTCGCCGTTGACGTCTTACCGACGCCACCCTTGCCGTTTGCGATCGTGACAACCCGAGCTAGTGCGGGTTGAGATAGGTGTTGCACTGAGTCCTCCAATGGGGTGGTGCGCATGGACCGCAGGAAGGCAGTGCCTCCCGGGCGCATTGGGGTCCGCTATGCGCAGAGGATAACAGCGCACATCGGTTCGCGCGGTGTACGACACGCTACGGACGACTTGGCGTTCTACCGCGAGGTCTCCCGTGCGCGACGCCGCAGATACTCACTTGAGCGTGGCAATGATCGAGGCGTTAACAACGACGATGTCGCTGGTCGGCGGGCAACATCTACGTCCTGCGTTACGTATAGACATAACTGCTTAGACAGAGCTGCCATCACTGCGCACGGGTATGTGTTCAGTAGTTTGGTATGTACATCGATCTACATGCACCGCATCAGCGGAGCTGGTAGATGGTGAAACATCTTGACACACAACGCTTGCGACGTGGGACAAGATATGGCGATGCATGCGGACATGAGTGCTCTGTGCCGCATAGAGCGCCTTGCCAGCGTCCGCAAGCAGCCCAGTACGTAGCACTTCACAGCACCGTGTACTGAGTGCGACATGGTGTCTCGCAGTTGAGTGGGTACGTGTCTTACTGCTCCGCAGCGTATGGGGGTAAGGACGCTGAGGCCCATCCCGTACATCGGTGCGGCACTTCACGCTGTATGTATGGCGCGCCGAACAGTGCAGGGTACGGACCGGTACACGTAGGAACGTATTTGCTGGCGTGTGGTCTGACTGGTGGCGCCCATTAACGCAGAAGATCCGGGCGGCCACCATCGAGGGTGCACTGTCTCGAGTGTTGTAGTTCGTGCTATGAGGCCCATTGCTTGGCGTAGCGCGTAGCTCCGTGACCACAGTGTTGTCGCGATTCACCTAGACGGTCTCGTCAACTGCACTGGGCGCGTGACTGCGCGCAGTGCAGCGTGAAGTAATGCGTGCATTATTACGAGCTGAACAGGCCGTTTGTGCGCACGGCAGTCGCCATCGACGCGGTCGGTAGCCACGTGTGCGGGGAACGAAAGTCGGAGACCAGGATCGCGGATACGATACCCAGGGACGAACAGAAGCATCGTGTCTGCACCCGGAGAGATTCGCGCTCTCGACTAGACCCGTGAAAGACCAAGGCGCCGGGTGACATAGCCACACAGCACGGCTGTCGGCCAAGTGGCTTGTGAGCCGACAGCTCAACGAAGCGGTCCCCGCGCAGACTTGCGCGTCTGCGTGACCTGACCCGGTGGGACGGGTTTTGACCGTTCGCGACACGGGTGCACAGAGCCATAAAGACATGAGACCACAGCGCAGCTCGTTCACGACGAGTTTCGTCCCACCAATGATGACCGGGGGATGGCATCCGCCTTGCTCGATCGCTCGTCTACCTCGACGCAGCCATCCGCCAACATGTAACAGCGGCCCTCGAAGTCTTTGGAATGGCCGGGCGGACCACATTGTTGGGTCACGACACAGACATCGGCCGCTCTTGTGGGTCCACAACTGAACCGGGCTGACTTAGGACGACCTGATGGCTGACCGGGGAACCAGTGCCACAACTACATGCGGCAGCTCAGGCGGGCACCTACAATCCGTGCTCTACGTAGATCACCTAGTCGTCTCACTCCCCCGGGGGCACCGGTGTCGCCGCCGGCCCCTCGAGTTCCGCCGCTAGGCCCAATGCCACAAAGCTCTCGGCACTTCGGGAGACTCCCTGAGTTATGGCTGCGGTGGGGTTCCGAGAACTGATCCGACGTCGTCACCAACCGGATGACACCCGTATGGGTCGGCGGTATGGGCCGGCGGGAGAATGTTCGACTCTGAAGGTGGGCCATCGTGTATCGACGACCCGTTGGGGCTGAGGATCAAGAATGAACGCTTAGTGCGGCTGACAGGAGTCCTGGCAATCGCGCTGAGACCGACAGACTTACGTAAACGGCTCCAGATCGCACCGTGACGAGCTGCCACCCATTTTGGCCCTAGGGGATAGGACAACTCAGTTTCGTCGTTCTGCGGGAAACTGGGAGGCAGCTTCGATTTGCGCAGGTCACGGTGCTCAAATGTTGTCGTGATCCGATAATCGTAGTCACGCGCTGGCTCTCGACCGGCACCGCTGGCCGGTGGGGGAGCGGAGAACCGCGGCGGAGTAGATCTTTCAGACCCATCAACGAACTACTGCTGATGGCCCGCTTGAGGCGCGCCTGTGCCTCAGTCGGTACCGCTTCTACCGACAGGCCGACGGCTTGTCGATTGCCTGCCGGTTAGCCCGCTCGATGTTGCTGCTGCGAGGGCTGCGCAGCACGAACTGCGTCCAGCAAGCGAGTGAACTCGCTTGCCAGAACACTCCCGTCTGAAAGCCCCAAGAGCACACCTTCCGCGCGGGCAACGGCTGTGTCTAAGCCAGCCACTGACGAGGGCTCCGGGGCGGACTTGGGTGACGCGGACGAATCGAACGCCGCAAGGTCGCGTTCGAGCATCTGCGCCATCTCGCGATGATGCTGAAGTTGCGCGGAAATTCGTCGAGCGGCGTTCTCGGCGGAGCGCCGGCAGGCATCCGAGCAATAGATCCGAGGCCGACCACGACCCGCGGTCCTACGAAACTCCTTTCGGCACTGCGGGTCAGCGCAGTACGCCGTCACTACCGGAGCTTTGGTCGACCGGTTCTCGATAGCTGCCGGAACTGGCGTGGGTGCGCCAAGGCGCCCACGCCGGCCGTCAGCGGACCGATCCATCCACCCAGTGTGGCATAAATTCGCGCGAAAATACAGCCGAACAACGCCCATGACCTGCG
Organism: Gordonia sp. AC31; assembly: GCF_031844505.1. NCBI lineage: Bacteria > Bacillati > Actinomycetota > Actinomycetes > Mycobacteriales > Gordoniaceae > Gordonia > Gordonia sp. AC31. The sequence continues at coordinate 11,195 of NZ_JAUZVK010000029.1, read as the reverse complement.
GAGATGAGAGAACCGCCCTACTTGATGTCCCCTGACCCGCCGTCCAACACCAACATAAAATCGCGCGGAAATGGCGCTCATACAATTACACCGATGTGATTCGAGCCAGCAAGGGGGTGTGATGACTGCAGGACGCGCAGGTAGCGCCGGTCCTAGCGTGGCCACTGCACCGCGGCTCGATCGTCCCTGCGGAAGATCGTGCTCGAGCTTGCGCAGTTCTTCAGCCCAGCACCACGGTCGGTCCCTACTACCGACGAGGGTCGATCAACGCCGGCGCCGCGCCTTCGGCGCGAACCAGATCTTTCCTACCCTGCGCCAGCTTCGTGCTGCGCGCCTAGCATCGCCAACCCAGAAGGGAGCCTCCGAACCTTCCGAACGCTGACATCTGAATAACGCGCGAGGTCCAACACAAGGACCCCCCGATTACCAGTCGGAGGGTCCTTGATCTGAAGTTTCGAGACTGAGTTACCAGCTCGGTCTCACGGGCTCTCGCCCATCCCCGAAGGGACTGTCTTGCCGGACAGATCTCAGGGTAGCGTGCGCCCTCTCGGAGTGCCCGCAATCCCTGTGCTCCGCGTGTCGCACAACCACACGCGGGGAATCGACTGCATTCGTCCGCAGCACTCACCCACTAGTGGGTGGACATGCTGAGTGAATGGAGGCAGTGGTCGCCCCGCTCCACAGTGCGTGTCGACGCAACAAATGAACACAGATACCGATCAGCACCATGGCCAGAACGAATGCCACCGGTGCCTATCGCGACGTATCTAGCGGACCGCCATTCCCGGTACACGCTGCTCGCATTCGACCTGGATGCAGGACCGTACGGTCCCGAGGCCGTTGCTGTGGATGCCAACGTACTTACCGGCGTCCTAACCGACTTGGGTGTGAGCCACCTGCAAGTGCAGTCGGGGCCCTCAGGAGGGCGGCACATCTGGGTGCGCGTCATTGACCCAGGGATACCCGCGGAAAAAGTCGCCGACCTTGCTCGTAGGCTGCGCGCACACCTTCCAACCCTCGACATCTCACCGCTTACCAACCCCGTGTCGGGCGCAGTTCGGATCCCCGGGTCTGTGCACCGGTCGGGCGGAAACGCGAGCCCACTATTGACCGGACGGGAACTGGGCAACGCCGTCAGGGACATGCAGGCTCGGCCGGCGCCACCCGACCTAGCTGAGTGGCTGATAGCGAGGTTCCCAACAACCGCGCGGCAAAACTCCACGCAGCGAACGACGACTATCGGCCTACGGCTGGTCGGGCAGGGGCCTGCCACACGGGTTGATCGCGCGCGAACCGAACTATCCACAACTACGGCTGAGCGCCTAGCCACGCGGCTCACAGCCGCCGACGATCGCTCGGCACACGCGTGGTCGATCATGCTCGGGATGGCCGCTAGCGGTTGGTGCTGGACTGATGTGCTTCAACATCTGCACAAGCCTGGACTCGTCCGCTTGCGCGAAGACCTCCGCCAGAACGAGGCGCACGCCCTCACGCAATGGCACAAAGCTCTGCGCACTGCTGCCGAGACAGCGTGGCCAAGAGCGCAAGGCGACCACACCGTCGACGACCCAGTCCGCACTCACATTGAGGCTGTCTTCGCTGCAGCGAACTCAGATCCCGCAACTTGGGCACGGAAGGGGTGGGCCAGTGCTGAACGGGTCCTGCACAGCCTCCTCGTTGTGTGCGCTCAGGCGCACACAACGACCGTGAACATCGACGTTCGCCGGCTAGCCGAAGCCGCTAACGTTCACGCCGCAACAGCATCGAGGGCACTCCACCGCCTCCAGGCAGAAGGCTGGATCAGACGAGTCGCTGAGGCGCAGGGGACAGAGTCGGCAACTTGGGAGCTCGCACATGTTGCGCATGACACAGCTGCAACACAAGGGGAAACACGCCCCCCGTTTGCCAGCTCCACCCTGAGACTCCACCATGCCCACCACGACATCTGGGTCTGGCGAGAAGGTTTAGGCGGAATCGCCGAGAGGATCCACGCAGCCTGGCAGGGTGGTCACGTATCCGTGCTCGGCCTTGTGAGTGCCACGGGTTACTCCAGCCGGTGCGTCCGTGCGTGGCTTCGCTACTTCAGGGAGCTGAACCTACTGACTCCCTACAGAAATAGGTGGGACGAAGTGGCCGTCGCATTCGGATCTTACGGCGCAATGGTCCGACGGGCGCAGAGCCATCTTGTCGATCGACTGGTTCGGGACTGGTGGGATGAAGAACTTCGCTGGCGAAAGCAAAGAGGGAAGCGAAGGTATCGAGGACCGGGCAGAGTGGCAACGGATCCGCAAGCAATCGCACTGCCAATCGCAGCGCCCTCGCGGACACGGTATGGGCGGTTCCCGACGCGGCCCAGCGGAAAGGTCGACTATCCGTCGGCTCGTTCGTTGGTGCGTAGTCACATGCAGACAAGTAACGCTGCTTAGGTGTCACCGCGATCATCAGGACTCCGCGTGACAGTTCAACGTCACGCCACAGCGAAGTTCCCGCGGGGTTTAAGGAGATAGTGCTGGGCCGGATTGGACGCCTGCTCACGCCGGCACACCTCCGTTGGCGGGCCGTTGATGGTCGGCCGGGTGTCGGGCGTCGAAACTCGGGAACATTTAGGTGACGACACAGCAACTGACGGGTGTAAGGGTCGCCGCAGCGGCCACCTCTCACCCGATTGGAGAACCAACCTATGGCAACAACCTCGACTCGTCTGCTCGCCGGCGCTGTGCTTGCAGCGGGCCTCGCGGGACTCGGAGCGGGTGTCGCGACCGCGGCGACGGGCCCGTTCGTTTCGGACTTCGGAATCCACCAAGTGCACGGCGGTGCCACCGAAAGTCAGGAGCCCTTCACCTTCAAATTCGGTGCTGAGTACGGCGATCCAGTTGACAACGACGACTTCACCCGCCGTGGCTACGGCGATCCGATCGGTGACGCTGGGCAGCCGAAGGTTTTCCGCCCCTGACATCCGGGGTGAGTTCGGTGCCCGGACCCGCAGTGGCGGGTCCGGGCACCTCTGTCTGCGAGGAGATGACGACGTGCGCGATGTCGTCGGTCAGTGTGCTCGTTGGTCGGCGGTCGTCAGGATCAGGTATTGGGCCGAGGCCTGTTGGTGAGTATCGGTTTTGGTGTTGCCGATGACCTGGGCGCCATATCGCCCGACAGTCAGTGCGCAGCTGTGTGCTTGGCTTGTCGGGTGCTTTTGGCAGGTGGCGGTGGGCAAGCCTGGTGGGCTGTCGGCGCCGGTCCAGCCTCGGGTGCGGTTGGATCCGAGGAAGCTGTCGAGATAGGTGCGCGCGCCCTCGGCGGTGTCCGCGCGGAAGACCGCCGAGTTCTCCACTGCGTTGGCATCCGAGCCAATCTTGGTCAGTACCTCGAAGTCGGTGACGGGGTCGGTGCTGGTGTGGGCGATGCCGCGGGGCCCGTACACCGCTCCGCGGTCAGGGGATTCGGGGTTCGCCCGCAGGTAGGCCGCGGTGAACGGCAGCGCGTAGATGAGGATGACGTCGGGGTCGATCAGCGGAGTTTCACCGTCGGGGGTGGGCGTGAACTCGTCGATGAAAATCTTCTGCTGAGTGATCGCGTTGGCCATACGCACCAACGACTCTCCGCTACGGAACTGCGTCGTGGGGCCGTAGTACCGATCGAAGAACACATACGAGTCGTGAGCGGTGACAGCCAGGATCGCTGTGGACGCACCGAAATCTTGGATGACAGTTCGGGTGCCCGGCGCCCCGTCGAGCGGCACGATGGGCTTGTTGTCGATTTCGGCGACCGCGGCACTCATTTGCTCAGCGGCGGCCGAGGCGTCGGCAGGGCTGCGATATCTCAGGACCGCATGCCGCAGCAGGTGACGAGCAGCCCCGACGTTGGCATCCCCGTTGTCGGCGGTGGTGACAAATCCGGTGACGAACTCCGCGTTGGCCGGAACGTCGGCCGCGCCCGGGACGACCGCGCGACCGATCCCGGCAGCGTCGTCGAACTCGCCGACAGGCCATTGCCCATGTGTGAGATCGGGATTGACCTCGAACGGTGCCAGCACGAATTGCGCCATCCGGGTCGCCTCGACCCGCTCGGGGTCGGTGACCGCGCGTCCGAACGCCGCTCGCGCCCGGGTGGGGTAGTCGCCGGTGTCGAGGGCCACAACCTGCACGGCAGGGTCGGTGAATGTTGCCGAACTGGGCTGCCCGTCGACCGTGCAGCCGGCCAGCACTGCGGTCACCGCCGCGGCCGCGGCGATGGAGCGACCGAGGTAACTGCGCGTCATCGTCGCCTCTCGTCCCGTCTACTTGGCGTTCTGGTCGGCCTTGGTGAGGATCAGATACTGAGCCGCGGCTTGCTGGTAGACGTCAGTCTTGTTGGGCGACTGCACTTCTCCGACGTAGCGGCCGACCTGCACCTTGCAGTGATAAATCGTGTACTTGCCGTCGGCGCTGGATTGGGCAGAGCAGTTGGCGGTCGGCAGCCCGGGCGGTGCGTCGATCTTCTGATCGTCGGCTTCGCTCGTAGCGGCCAGCGTGGCGGCCTGCTCCTCGGTGTCGGCGCGGTAGACGATGGAACGCTCGATCGCGTTCGCGGTCGATCCGGCCGCACGAAGGTCGTTGAAGATGCCGGCCGGGTCGCTGGAGAAGTGCGACAAGCCGCGCGGCCCGTACACCGCGCGCATGCTCTGCTGTGGTCGGCCGGTGATGCCGTTTTCCATCTCGGTGTCGGTGTAGGGCAGGGCGTAGATGAGGATGCTGTTCTCGTCCATCTTTGGCGGCTGGAAACCTTCGCCGTTGCCGCGGGCGGCGTTCTCCGCAGCCGTTGGGGTGCGCGGGAATTGGTCGATCAGCGCCGACTGCAACGTGATTGCTTTGCGGGCCATCGGCTCGAGCTGGTCGGAGTGGGCCGCCAGGGAGGAGGCGAACTCGTAGATCACGTACACCCCGTGCGGGGTGTAGGTCGTGAAGTAGCTCTTCTCGTTGCGGGTGGTCTCGAGGGCGTAGGCGCCCTCCACACCCGGCAGGCTGGTGACGGGGCTGTTCTGCTGGCGGGCGCTGACCTGGGCGAGTTGCTGTGCGGCGGCGCGGGCATCAGCGGCGGTTTCGTAGCGCAGCACCATGTTGTGCAGGCCACGCGGGTTGTCACGTTCGGTCGGCGCGGTGGTGAATAGTGACGAGAAGCCGCCGAGCAGTGCGTCGTTGGCCGGGATCGTCGCCGCGTCGGCGTTGATGTGGGACACCAGGTTGCGGCGGCTGGTGATCGGTGCGTTGGATTTGTCCGGGGCGGTCAGGTCCGGGTCGACCTCGAAGGGCACCACGATGAACTGCGCCATTCGCTGGCTTTCGACCTGCACCACTTGTGAGTCGTCGGCAACGCCGAACGGTGGGCGCGGTTCGGTGGGGTAGGCGCCCGGATCGAGCGCGGTCAGATCGACCGTCGGCTCAGCGCTACCGGTTGTGGAGGAGTCGGGGGCGGGTTCGCCGCCGGTGGAGCATGCGGCCAGCATGCCCGCGGTGACCGCGGCTGCGGCCGCGAGTGGGTACCAACGCTTCATCAGGGTCTCGTTTCTCTCCTGCAGCCCCTGCCGCGGGAGGACCAATGACCTCACCCGGGCTAGCGCTGCACACTGGTGTTGTTCCAGTGTGTTGCTGCGCGAACCCCGAACGGTTCCCCCGAAACCCGGATTTGCACGATCCTCTTGTTCGGCTGCAGAATAATGCGCCCACCTTCGCGCCCCCACAGTCGGGTCTGCCATCGCGGGCGAACGGTCCGCGGCGGTAGCCGCGGACAGTGAGTCCGGGCCGGGGTCCCGCACGATCATCTGGGCCTGCACCGCCGGCGCCTGACGCCCAGCGTTTTGCGTTGCCCTGCCGCTTCGACCAGCATGCTTTCCATGACCGGTCGGGGGAACGGCGGCACCGCTACGAGACGATGGTCGGCGTGAACGCGCCCGCAGCACCCCAGACGGGGGTTGATGCGGCCGCGGCGGCGGTCGTGGCTGAGGCGGGAAAAGTGCTGCGCGCCTACAAACACGACGCCGTCGCCGACCTCGCCGAGACGAAACTGCATCGGGCCCCGCAGCGCACCGTGGTGGTGGCCGGCGAGGTGCAGCGCGGCAAAAGTTCGCTGGTCAACGCCCTGGTCGGCTACCGTGACCTGTGCCCGGTGGGGGTTGATGTCACCTCCTCGGTTGCGGTGTCGGTCACCACCACCGGTGATCTGCCCGCTGCTTATGCCGCCGAGTTGTTCTTTCCCTCCGGCCCGCGGCCGGCTGAGATCGGCGAGCTGGCCGACTGGGTGACCACTGGCGGGCGCATGGTGTGTGATCGCAGCGTTGAGGAGCTGCCCACCGCGGCGGCGATCGCGCTGCGTGAGGCGGCGGTGGCCGATATGACCCTCATCGACACCCCCGGTGTCGGCGGCCTGGACCCCGGTTTGGCGAAACTGGCCGCGCACTCCACCCAGCAGGCGTGCGTGCTGGTGCTGGTCTGTGATGCCTCCGCCCCGATCACGGCCCCGGAGATGACCTTCGTTCGCGAGGCCAGCGCTGGTGTCGATGCCGTCGTCGTGGCCGTGACGAAAACCGACAAACACCTGGGCCGCTGGCGGGCGATCGTCGCCGAGAACCAGCGGCTGATTGCCGAGCACCTGGGGCGCACGGTGCCGGTGATCGGGGTGTCGAGCCTGCTCGCCGTCCTGGCTGCCGAGACCCCCGACCCGCAGGCGCGTCACCGCCTCGAGGTCGACTCCGGGATCGCCGCCCTGCGCGCGGCGATCACCGACCGACTCGATGCCGCCGCGGCGGCCCCGCACCTGGATGCGGTCCGCACCTGTCTGGACGGGCTGCGTACTGTGCGCACGACCATCGCCGACGAGCTCGCCGCGCTGACCGCTGGGGCGAAAGCGTTGCCGGATCTGACCGCCGAACGCGACCGGCTCACCGACCTGCAGGCCCAGTCACGCCAGTGGGAGCAATACCTCGCCCGGGACCTGACCCTGTTGCGGCAATCGGCGGTCGATGACCTCGAACGCCGCCTCGATGGGGTGCGCGAGAAGTGGACCACCTACATCAACAGCAATGGTATGCAGGTGTTGCGGCGCAGCGAACAGAAGTTCACCGCCGACATGCAGGTCGATCTGCAGATGGCGATGGCCGAAACCCTCGCCGGGTTTCTGCACGAGCTGCACGACACGATCATCACCCCACGCTTCGCCGACGACCCCGCGGTGTGGGAACAGATCAGCGACCGCATCGTCGCCTCGATGCAGGACAAGAAGATCGAAACCCACCAGGTCACAAGCAAACGCCAAGGACTGCTCGACCCGACGTTGCTGACCATGGGTGTGGTCGGGTCCTCCACCCTCGGTGGCCTTGTCGGGCTGTCGGCGCTGATGGGTGTCGGCGCCGTCATCGGCGCGGTGTGGGTCGGAGTGAACTTGAGCTTCCGGGCGATCCGCGCCGGCAAAACCAACCTGCTGGCCTGGCTGCGAGAAACCCTGGCCGCCACCAAGACCGCCACCGGCCGACTCCTCGACAGCGCCGTCGCCCAAGCCCGCCCCGACATCGTCATCCGCTACCGAGATCACCTGCGCGCCACCATCGACCAGCTCCAGACCACCATCACCCACGTCCAAGAGGCCGCAGCCGCCGACGCCGCCACCCGCGAGAAATCCACTCAACGTCTCACCTCGAACCTGGCCATCGTCGACAAACGCATCACCGCCGCCCAAGCACTGCTCGACGGAGACCCGACATGAGTAGCGCGACACCAGATTCGGTACACACCACGCTCGACCGCGGCCTGCACCAGCTGGCCGCGCTCGGCGGGGACTGCATCGACCACGCCAACGCGATCGGCACCATCTTGTGGTCACCGCCGCGCGTCGTCGTTGTCGGCCGACTCAAAGCAGGCAAATCCACGCTGGTCAACGCGCTGATCGGCGCCCCGGTCGCCGAGACCGCCGCCCTTGAGGCCACCAACGTCGTCACCGTCTACCGCGACGGGTCCCCGTCCCGGGCCGAGGTCCTCGCCCTCGACAGCACCCGCCACCGCGCCGCGCTGCGCCCCGGAGCCGGGATCGAGTTACCGATCCCGTCAGCCGAGGTCGCCTACGTTGACCGGTGGCTGCCCTCAGCGGCGCTGCGTGAACTCACCCTCATCGACACCCCCGGCCTGTCGACGCTGACCGCCGCTAACGACGCCGCCACCCGCCGGGTGATGATCGACGGCTTCGAACAGACCCGCACCGCCTCCATCGATGCCGATGCCGCGGTGTTCCTCTTCGACGCCGCACCCCGCGTCGATGAGATCGAGTTCCTGCACCGGCTGCCATTCACCCCGTTGACCATGCTCGGGGTGCTCTCGCGCGCCGACTCCTTCGGCGAAGGCGCCTTCGGCCGCCGCGACCCGCTCACCCACGCCGCCGCGCACGCCACCGCCATGGCCGGCCCGCTGGCCGGGATCGTCCACGCGATCGTCCCGGTGTCCGGGCTGATGGCGCAAACCAGCCACACCGGCATGCTGACCGAACGCCACGCCGCGCTGCTCGCCCAGCTCCGCGACGTCCCGCCACTGGACGTGCTGCGGATCTTCGACTCCGAAGACCCCACCAGCGGGGGAGTGCCGCCGGCCGAACGGCGCGAACTCCTCGCCCTGCTCGGCGAGTACGGCGTCCTCAACGGCCGCCGTATCGCCGCCGACGGCGCCGCAGCGCTCAACACTTGGCTGGCCGAACGCTCCGGGATCGCCGCCCTGCGCCACGCCCTGACCGCGGCCACCGGCCGGTTTGCCGTGCTGCACCGCGCCCACCGCATCCTGGCCCGCCTCGATCAACTGGCCTTCACCCATCCCGCCCGCGACCACATCCGCACCCTGACCGCCGGATTACGCGCCGACCCGGCCCTGGCCGCGGTGACCGTGCTCGAGGACTACCAACGCATGCTCGACGTCGACCCCGACGCCGCGGTCACCGACGAACTGCGCACCATCCTCACCGCCACCACCCCCGCCGGCCGCGTCGGCCTCGACGGCCACCCACCACCGGCCGCCGTCGCCGCCGAAGCCCACCGCCTCCTGGCCGCGGCCCAGCAACGCACCCTGGCCACCCGGTCGGCGGCCGAGGACGCCGCCCTGGTCACCCTCATCCGCACCTACACCGCTCTGGCCGCCGGCCACTGACACCCCCTCCCGCACAGGACGATCCGACACCATGACATCTGCCACCCAGACATCTGCTACCCACGCCTGGTCTCTGGCCATCGACTTTGGTACCAGCAACTCCGCGGCCGCGCATTCGGGCGCCACCAGCCGCAGCATCGAAGCGCTCTCGCTGACCCACACCAGCAACCTGATGCCCTCGGCGGTGTTCGTCGACACCGCAGGCACCGTCCTCGTCGGGGGTGCCGCCCTCAACTCCGCCGCACAGAACCCGGCCGGGTTCATCGCCTCACCCAAACGCCTCATCGGCGCGCAACCGGCCGTCGCAGCCAACGGGCACACCCTGCCGATCTACGGCCTCGTCGCCGCCGTGATGCGCACCATCATCGGCCGCGGGGTCGCCGCACACGCCGGCACCATGCCCGACCGGGTCGTGCTCACCCACCCCGAAGCGTGGGCGCCCCAACAGATCCAGGTCCTCACCGACGCCGCGAGGGCCGCCGGCATCCCGGCCGAGCGGATCACCACGATCTCCGAACCACGCGCCGCGGCCGGGCACTACTCCCGCTCCCACGCCCTGCAACACGGCACCAGGATCGCGGTGTTCGACTTCGGCGGCGGCACCCTCGACATCGCCGTCCTCGAGGTCACCCCCACCAACACCTTCCAAGTCATCGCCGCCCGCGGCGACAACGGTCTAGGCGGCAAGAACTTTGACGCCCTGCTGCAACGCTGGGTCGAGGACCGCCTCGCCGACCGCGAACCCGACCACGCCGCCTGGTTGCGCCGCACCGCCCCCATCGACGCCATCCAGTCCCTGCAGGACTCCATCCAGCAGGCCAAAGAGCTGCTGTCCGAAACGCCGTCGGCCACCATCACCGTGCCCGGCCCGAGCGAACGCACAACCCTGCAGATCACCCGCGACGAGTTCGACGAACTCATCACCCCCGCCGTCGACGCCGCCGTCCACCTCACCCGAACCACCCTCGCCGACGCCGGCCTCACCCACCCCGACCAGCTCACCGCCCTCTACCTCACCGGCGGGTCCTCCCGCATCCCCCTCGTCCAACAGCGCCTCGGCGAACTCGGCCCCGTCGCCACCCTCGACGACCCCAAAACCGTTGTCGCCCAGGGTGCGCTGCTCACCGTGTTGGCGGACTCGGCGCCCACCCAGCCCCGCGGCATCCCCGAAGCCGCCGACCTCATGCCGACCTGGCACACCCAACCCCGCACCTTGGGCTCACCAGCCCAGCCCGCCTCGACGCGGCGACGCTGGCTGCGCATCGGCGCCGCCGCGGCCGCCGTCATCGCCGCCGCCGCGATCGTGACCACTATCGTCACCACCGCCAGCGGCAGCGACGACGACCCCACCGATGCACCCCAGGCCACCGAAACCCTGGGCACCGACACCACCGCCGCCGGCCCCACCGGTGAAGACGGCGGGCCGATCCTCACCGACCCCGACCAGATCCGTCAGCAACTCCCCGGCGCCCTGCAATCACAGATCACCGACTGCAGCAAGGGCAGCTTCACCGACAACGGCGCTCTCACTCTGGACTGCACCCTCAACGAGGCCGGCACCCTGGGTGGCCTCAAGATTGCAGGCGGCCTATCGGACTCACTGCGGATCGACATCAACGTCGACGACAACGAAGCCGCCCGCGAGATCCGTAACCTGCGTAACGGGGTCTACAGCGCCGGCAAGGGCACCGTCGTCGAAGACACCAACCGCCAGGCAGCCGCCGAGATCACCCCAGGTCTCAGCGACAACGAATACTCCATCTGGTACGCCAACACCGGTACCGGGCTGGTCCTGAGAGTCACCGAACTGTCCTCCGTTGAGAACGCCCGTACCTTCCTCACCCGCTCCGGGCTCATCAACTAAGTGCGCAGAAGTGTCGACGTGATCGGGCAAGCCCACCGTGAAGGACTGGAATGACGAAGTCGCTCGAGCGCGCGATCGCCCGTGCGATCACTACTCGGATCGCCCAGCTCGATGACGGGCCACGCTACGCCGTCTATGCGACCGCTGGACTGGTTCTCGCCGCCTGCGCGCTCCTGCTC
>NZ_JAUZVK010000028.1:0-43564 GCF_031844505.1 Gordonia sp. AC31 | reverse complement strand
TGTAGAAACCAAACCAGCCCCAAAAGGGCCGACGTTTCAACACAAAATCTTCAACCAGGAAAGCAAAACCTGACCAAAATAATCCTCAAAAAAACTGGCATCAAAAAATAAACTCATCAGCGTCACGCGACATCAAAGCCGCGGACACATCATCCAAGCAAACCATCTGACACCACAATATGGCATCAAACAATCCACCAACACACTATCGAGTTCTCAAAGAACACACACCCACCAGACGCCTTCGATGTGAAGCCGGCTCCGATGAGCTTTCCCAGAGCGCGAGAAATACTCACGCTCTTGTTCTCGGGAGTGGCCCGCACAGGCGGCCCGAGCGAGTGGCTCGGGCGCTGTTACTTCCCCGGGGCTTGCGGCTCCGGGGGAGTTGCTCTCTGCGGTGCGTCGATTAAGTTACACAGGCGCGAACAACGCGTCAAATCGCCAGGTCAGAGGCCCAGTTTGGCGCCGGCGAAACTCTTCTTGCCGCGACGCACCACCAACCACCGCCCGTGGAGCAGATCGGCGTCGGCCGGCTGCCACTCCGGGTCGGTGATCTTGGTGTTGTTCACGTAGGCGCCGCCCTCGGACACTGCACGGCGAGCAGCTTTGTTGGACTCCGACAGCTTCGTGTCGACCAGCAACTCGATGATCGTCGGACGGGTCTCGCTGTACTCGGCGATCGAGGTCTCCCCGACCGCGGCCGCGAGGGTCGCCTCGTCGAGTTCATCGAGCTCGGCCCGACCGAACAGTGCCTGGCTGGCCAGTTGGACCGCATCGGTGTTGGCCTGACCGTGGATGAGGGTCGTCATCTCGGCGGCGAGTGTGCGCTGTGCGCGCCGCAGGTGCGGGGTCTCGGCGGTGGCACGTTCGAGTTCGTCGATCTCCTCGCGCCCCAGGAAGGTGAACCAGCGCAGGTAACGGATGACATCGGCGTCCGCCGTGTTCACGAAGTACTGGTACCAGGAGTAGGGGCTCGTCAGTTCCGGGTCGAGCCACAGACTGCCCCCACCCGTGGACTTGCCGAACTTCTTGCCGTCCGACGAGGTCACGAGCGGAACCGTCATCCCGTGCAGCGCCGAGCCGTCGAGTCGACGGGCCAGATCCACGCCGCCGACGATGTTGCCCCACTGGTCGGAACCACCGATCTGCAGCACACATCCGTACCGGCGGTTCAGTTCCACGAAGTCGTTCGACTGCAGGAGCAGGTAGCTGAACTCCGCGTAGCTCATGCCGTCGGCTTCGAGGCGTCGCTTCACCGTGTCGCGCGCGAGCATCACGTTCACCGAGAAGTGCTTACCCAGGTCGCGGAGGAACTCGATCGCCGACAGCTTGCCGGTCCAGTCCAGGTTGTTCACCACCACGGCGCCCGTAGGGGTGTCGTCGATGTCGACGAACCGCCGAAGCTGCGCATCGATACGCGCGGCCCACTCGGCCACGGTGTCGGCCGAGTTCATCGTCCGCTCCCCCACCTCGCGGGGATCACCGATCAGACCGGTGGCACCACCTGCGAGGACGATCGGACGATGACCCGCCAACTGGAAACGCTTGAGGGTCAGCAACGGGACGAGGTGGCCGGCGTGCAGACTCGCCGCCGTCGGGTCGAAGCCCGCGTACAACGTGACCGGTCCGTTCGCGAGCGCCTCCCCCAGTGCACCGAGATCGGTGGACTGGGCGATCAGCCCGCGCCATTGCAGTTCGTCGAGGATGTCGACGGTGGCGGGGACGGCAGTCGGCCGGGAGGACGCGGCCGGTCGGGGGGGTTCGACGTTGTCAGCACTCACCCCTCGATCTTGTCATCCGACGAGATCGAGGTGCGGTCGAGGTGACTCCCGTTGGCGGGCTACTCCGGCTGAGAACCGACGATGCGCTCGTGCTCGGCGTCGTCGACCGTGCGCGCCTCGTCGACGAGCATCACCGGGATGCCGTCGGAGTCGATGCGGTAGGCGACATGCAGCCGCGGGTTGTAGAGCTCGTCGCCGGCGTCGACCAGCGGACCGTGGTCCTGCGGGCAGGCCAGGCGTTCGCGCACGATCGGGTCGATGGCCTCAGCGCGTGTCGTCACCCGGATCAGCCTAGGGCATTGCGCGTCGAGGTCCCGCTCCAGTCCAGCTTCTCCGCCACGGTCCTCGTGTACCTGCGATAGCGCCCTTCGTCGTCGCGATACCAGACGCGCGCACCCGGTTTCGGAAGTCCCTCCTCGACCAGACCGGTGCTGAGCGGGCGGAACGACGCCGACTGCGGGATCTCGTCGACGACGTAAACGAGATGAGGGCGCTCCTCGGCCCGGTACTCCCCCAGCGCGATCCGCAGTTGTGTGACCGTGAGCGAGTCCGGCGTGACCCCGGGCCGGAGGGTCATCGCCGCGACGACGACTTGGTGGCCGGGTTCGCCGACCCCGTAGACGACGACCTGGTCGACGCTCTTCAGTCGGGACAGGGCGTGGGCGATCGGGGGGATGAACACCGGGCCGTCCGCGGTCCGGAGCACGCGGTCGGTCGCTCCGAGGAAGTACAGGTCGCCGTCGGCGTCGCGCACGAACAAGTGACCCGACACCTCCCACCGATCACGCGTCGTGAAGACGTCGCGGAGCACCGTCCCGTTGGTGTCGAACTTGTGCTTGGCCTTGGCGAGGAGCAGACCGGGCTCCCCCGTCTCCGCCCGGCGGACGAAGCCCGAGTCGTCGATGAGCAACCGGTCGCCGACGATGTCGTAGGCCGCGACCTCGACCGGGTTCGTCTCCGGCAGCGGCCGGCCGACGGAGGACAACTTGTCCCCGGAGACGTTCGCGAGGATCGCCGAGCCGTCGGCGGTCGCGAAGAACTCGAGGATGCGCGCGCGGGGGAAACTCGAGCACACGTCCTCCCAGAGTCCCGCCGACATACCCGAGCCCATGAACAACCGGATCGGGTTGTGCTGGTTGATGTGGAAGTCGGGGTCGCGAACGATGCCGCTGAGCATCGACCAGGTGTAGGACACGACGGTGATGCCGTAGCGCTGCACCTCGACGGCGAAGTTCTTGGGATCGATGCCGTTCGACAGCGCGATCCTCGACCGCCCGACCACCGTCGCCCCCAGGGTCGTGAGCAGCCCCGACGCGTGGTGCAGCGGCGGCAGGCAGTACACGGTGTCGCGGTCGGTGAGCGCCGCCGCGGCCGCGGCGCCGAAGGCCGACATCGCGAACCGGTGGTTGGTCACCGGCCACGGGACGAGCTTGCCGTAAGCCCGGCTGAACAGGATGAACGCGAGGTCGCCCGCGAGACCGGGGTCGGGCCGGTACCAGGTCGGCATCACGACTTCGTCGGGATCGATGCGTTCCATGTCGACGATCGACGTGCCGTCCGCACCGTCGATCGCCCGGGAGTCGCCACTGCCGCCGCCGAGTACCAGGACGCGGTCGGAGGCGGCACTGGCGAGATCGAGATTGGTGGGGTCGGTGACGATGACCGAGCTGTCGGCGAGCCGCATCATCTCGCGGACGTCGGCGTCCGCGGCGAGCAGCACCGCCACCGCGCCCAGGCGCGAGAGCGCCGCGATGACGACCAGGGCGCTCGGCCGGGTGTCCATCAGGACACCGATGTGCTGGCCGGGGCGGATGCAGCAGTCGACCAGCCCGGCGACCACGTTGTCGATACGCGTGTTCACCTGGGCGTGGGTGAGCACACGGTTCTCGAAGAGGAACAGTTCCTTGTCGCCGCCGCGCTTGGTGTTCTCGGCCATCAGCTTCGACAGGGAAATGCGCGTCCCGCTCTGGATCTGTCCCAGCCGGAACAATCGGGGGACGGTCCGCACCGACTCCGAGGCGACGGCTCGCGAGGTGCGCTGCAGGGAGTTGGCCAGGCCGAGCAATTCGCGCGAGGCGGCGGTGCCGGCGTCGGCCACCGACCCCACCCCGTGCGTGAGTCGCGACGACAGGCTGACCCCGCCGCCGTGACCCGGCTCGACGAGCGACATCTCGGAGACGAGTTCGGGCCGCGGACCGTTGTCGGAGAGCCAGTTCACCCAGTCGGAGGTCGTCGGCCAGGTGTGTTCACCGGCCGCGCTACCGACCACGAGTCCGAAATGTCCGGCCGGCAGGGTGGATTCGTACACCTCCGCGTCGGGCGCGGCGCGGACGATGCCCCGTACCGCCGCCGGTTGCCCGATGTCGTCGGCATCGCCCACGAACGCGAGCACCGGGCAGGTGATCTCGGCGAGGGACACCAGATCGCCGTTGATCACGAAGCCGCCGGAGACCATGCGGTTGTGCGCCACGAACTGCCGGAGCAGCTCCGCGATCGCCGGGCCGGACCATGCGACCCAGCCGTCGGCCTCCAGGAAGCGGCGCTGGTCCTCCCGTGGCAGCAGCGCCTCACGATCGTGCAGACGGCGCAGGAAGTCGATGCGGCTGCGCACCGTCTTCACCGGATCCAGGAGCTGGAAGCCGGTGCGCGCCATCCAATCCCGCACCCAGAGATTGCGTGAGAACGCCTTGTCGGCCAGGAACTCGGCCGCCGGGGCCACCAGTCCCGCGGGCAGCCCCAGGGGCAGTGCGGCGAGGACGTCGACGGGGCTGCCGAACGTGATCAGACTCGCGATCCCCTTGGACCGGCGGTAGGCCGCGGTCTGGTAGGCGAACATCCCGCCCTGCGAATACCCGGCGAGGTGGATGTCACGGCCGGTCGCCTCGACGATCAGGTCGATCGCGTGGCTGATCGCGACCACATGGTCGGCGAGATTGCGTTCCATCCCCCCTTCTTCGGAGTCGGGTGAACCGAAGTCGACGACCCACGGCGTGACGCCGTTGCGGTGCAGAATCGACACCGCACCGTTGTGCTCGGTGACGTCATAGACGTTGGCCGACACCATCATCGGCGGCACCAGGACGATGTTCGGGCCGGTCGACGGATCGTTCGGGAAATACCGACGCAGCCGGAACATCTTGTGTGTCTCGACGACCGCGAAGGGCGCCGGTTCGGTGCCGGTCTCCAGTCCACCGAACCGCAGCACCTCGAGGCCGTTCTGCGCGGTGGCCAACACCCTGCCGACCACCCCCACGAGATCGGGGCCCCCGTCCCACACCGCCATCGTGTCGATCCTCCCGTCGTCGGTGTACCGGCCTCACCAGCGCGTTGATCGACGCGGCGTCGGTGACACAGGTCACTGTACCCAGTCGTCCGGGATCAGTGGCGCCCGCCGTGCCCAGCGGTCCAGCGTGTCCGGAGATCGGCGGTCTGGGCCGTGACGACGTCGATCTGCCGCCGGACCTGTCCGGGTGCGGTGCCGCCGTGCGCGTTGCGCGACTCGACCGAACCGCGGACGGTCAGGACGTCACGCACCGCCGGCGTCAACGCCGGATGGACACCGGCCAGCGTCGCGTCGTCGAGTTCGTCCAGGCCGACGCCCCGGGACTCGGCCTCGCGGACACACGCACCCGCGGCCTCGTGCGCCACCCGGAACGGCACGCCCTGTCGGACCATCCATTCGGCGATGTCGGTGGCCAGGGTGAAGCCCGCCGGCGCGAGTTCCGCCATGCGATCGGTGTGAAACTCCAGCGTGGCGACCAGGCCGGTCACCGCGGGCAGCAGCAGCTCCAGTTGGGCCACCGCGTCGAAGACCGGTTCCTTGTCCTCCTGCAGGTCCCGGTTGTACGCCAGCGGCTGCGCCTTCAGTGTGGCGAGCAATCCGGTGAGGTCGCCGATGAGACGACCGGCCTTGCCGCGCATGAGTTCGGCAACGTCCGGGTTCTTCTTCTGCGGCATGATCGAGCTGCCGGTGGACCACGCGTCGGCCAGCGTCACGTAGCCGAATTCCGGTGTGCTCCAGATGATCACTTCTTCGGACAACCGGGAGAGGTCGACTGCGATCATCGCGAAGACGAACGCGGCCTCCGCGGCGAAATCGCGCGATGAGGTGGCGTCGATCGAGTTCTCCGCGGGTGCGTCGAAGCCCAGGTCGGCGGCGATCGCCGTCGGATCGAGGCCGAGGGAGGAGCCGGCCAGGGCGCCGGAACCGTAGGGCGACACCGCGGTTCGACGATCCGCGTCGGCGAGCCGGTCGATGTCGCGCAGGAGTGGTTGCGCGTGCGCCAGCAGATGGTGCCCCAGCAGGACCGGCTGTGCGGCCTGCAGGTGCGTCTTGCCCGGCATGATCGCGTCGGGATGGGCCGCCGCCTGTGCGGTGAGCGCGTCGACGACGTCGAGCAGGCCCAATGCGACCCGCCGCATGGCGGCGCGCAGCCACATCCGGAACAGGGTCGCGACCTGGTCGTTGCGTGAGCGCCCCGCGCGTAACCGGCCCCCGAGTTCGGGACCGACGCGCTCGATCAGGCCACGCTCGAGGGCGCCGTGGACGTCCTCGTCGGACTCGGCCGGCCCGAAGCTGCCGTCGGCGACATCGGCGGCCAGGCGATCGAGCCCGTCGAGCATGCCGGTGAGGTCCTCGGCGGTGAGCAGCCCGGCCTTGTTCAGCACCCGTGCATGCGCTTTGGACGCCTCGATGTCGAACGGGGCCAGGGCCCAGTCGAAATGGGTCGACTTGCTCAGCGCGGCCATCGCCTCCGCCGGTCCACCGGCGAAGCGACCGCCCCAGAGCGAACCCTGGTTGGTCGTCCCGCCGGTCTCCGGGCCGCTGCCGCCGCCGGTGCCCGCACTCACAGATTCAGGTCCCGCTTCGCGGCGATCTTCGACGACAGGCCGTGCAGCTCGACGAAGCCGCGGGCCGCGGACTGATCGAAGGTGTCGCCCTCGTCGTAGGTCGCGAGGTTGAAGTCGTAGAGCGACTCCGAGCTGCGGCGGCCGGTCGCGGCGATCGTGCCGCCGTGCAGGGTCAGCCGGATCTCGCCGGTCACGTGCTCCTGCGTGGAGGCGACGAACGCGTCCAGCGACCGCTTCAGCGGCGAGAACCAGAGACCGTCGTACACCAGCTCGGCCCACTTCTGGTCGGTGCCGCGCTTGTAGCGGCCGAGCTCGCGCTCGATGGTCACGTGCTCGAGTTCCTCGTGTGCGCGGATGAGAACCATGGCGCCGGGCGCCTCGTAGACCTCGCGGCTCTTGATGCCCACCAGGCGGTCCTCCACCACGTCGAGGCGTCCGACGCCCTGGGCGCCGGCCCGACGGTTGAGTTCCTGGATCGCCTCGAGGACGCTCACCGGGCGGCCGTCGATGCTGACCGGGCGGCCCTTGTCGAAGCCGATGATGACCTCGTCGGGCGAGTTCCAGTTGACGGTGGGGTCTTCGGTGTAGTCGTAGACGTCCTTCGTCGGCGCGTTCCACAGGTCCTCGAGGAAGCCGGTCTCGACGGCGCGTCCCCACACGTTCTGGTCGATCGAGAACGGCGACTTCTTGGTCACGTTGATCGGGATGTCGTTCTCCCCGGCGAAGGCGATCGCCTTCTCTCGGGTCCAGGCGTAGTCGCGGACCGGCGCGAGCACCTGCAGATCGGGCGCCAGGGTGGCGAAACCGACTTCGAAGCGGACCTGGTCGTTGCCCTTGCCGGTGCATCCATGGGCGACGACGGTGCCGCCGTGATCACGGGCGGCGGTGACCAGGTGCTTGGCGATCAGCGGGCGCGACAGCGCCGAGACGAGCGGATAACGATCCATGTAGAGCGCATTCGAGGTGATCGCGCCGAGGCAGTACTCGTCGGCGAACTCGTCGCGGGCATCGACCACGACGGCCTCGACCGCGCCGCAGTCGAGTGCGCGCTGGCGGATGACCTCCATGTCCTCGCCGCCCTGACCGAGGTCGAGTGCCACGGCGACGACCTCTTTGCCGGTCTCCTTCTGGATCCAGCTGATCGCGACCGAGGTGTCCAGGCCGCCTGAGTATGCGAGTACGACACGTTCTGCCATGAGGTGAAGCTCCTGTTCTGCGCGATGACCGAGTCCATCATCGGCCCCGGTGTTCCGACGACACCGCCCGGGTATCCGGTTGGCGGTGTCTCGGCTGTTCGTTTGGTGTGGTCTGCCGGTTCCGCGGAGGCGGAACCGAGAATGTCGATGCGGCGAGGGTTACACGAGGCCCTCGATCCGGCGGGCGAGTACCGCTCCGTCGAGCGGCTCGCGCGCGACGACGAAGATCGTGTCGTCCCCGGCGATCGTCCCCACGACGTCGGGCAGGCGCGCCCGGTCGAGCGCAGCCGCCAAGTAGTGCGCGGCGCCCGGGGGCGTTCGCAACACCGCGAGGTTGCCACTGCTGTCGGTCGAGACCAGAAGGTCCGACACGAGCCGGCCGAGCCGGTCGGTGCCGCCGGACACACCGCGGACGGGCGAACCGTCTTCGGGCACCACATAGACCCCGGCGCCGCCGTCCGCTGCCCGCAGCTTCACGGCCCCGAGTTCGTCGAGGTCGCGCGACAGGGTGGCCTGGGTGGCGTCGACGCCCTCCTCGGCGAGCAACCGCTGCAGCTCCGACTGGCTGCGTACCTGATGCGTGGACAAGATCTCGATGATGCGCGCATGACGACCCGCCCGGGTGGCGGCGAGGCGGCTCTCCGAGGGTTCGGCTCCGGCGGTCATCGTGGGTGTCCGCTCACTGGTGGTCCAACAGCCAGATCAGCAGGGCCTTCTGCGCGTGCAGGCGGTTCTCCGCCTCGTCGAACACGACGCTGCGGGGTCCGTCGATCACCGAGGCGGTGATCTCGTCGCCACGATGGGCCGGCAGGCAGTGCAGCACGATCGCATCATCGGCGGCATGCATGAGCAGGTCATCGTTGATCTGGTACGGCCGGAACGGCGCCGTGCGGTCCTTTCCGTCGTCCTCTTGCCCCATCGACACCCAGGTGTCGGTCACCAGGACGTCGGCCCCCGTCGCGGCGGCGACGGGGTCGGTCTCGAGCGTCACCGAGCCGCCGGTCTGCGCGGCACGCTTCTCGGCGTCGGCGATCACCGCCGGGTCCGGCTGGAAGCCGTCCGGCGAGCTGAGGACGACGTGCATGCCGGCCGTGACGCCGCCGAGCGCCAGCGAATGCGCCATGTTGTTCGCGCCGTCACCCAGGTACGTCATCGTCAGGCCCGCCGGCTGGCCCTTGTGCTCGGCGATCGTCTGCAGGTCGGCGAGCACCTGGCAGGGGTGGAACTCGTCGGACAGCGCGTTGACGACCGGGACGGTGGCGGTCGAGGACAGCGCCTCGAGCCGGTCCTGCCCGAACGTCCGCCACACGATGGCGTCGACGAAGCGGGACAGGACCAGGCCGGTGTCCTCCAGGGTCTCCTCGCGGCCGAGCTGGGTCGTCCGGCCGTCGACGACGACCGCATGACCGCCGAGCTGGGCGATGCCGACCTCGAACGAGAACCGGGTGCGGGTGGAGTTCTTGTCGAAGATCACCCCGACCCCGCGGGGGCCCTCCAGCGGCCGGAAGTCGAACGGCTTCGCCTTGACCTCGGCCGCGAGTGCGAGCACCTCGGCCTGCTCGGCCGGGGTCAGGTCGTCGTCGCGCAGGAAATGTCTGGTCATGGCTTGTCCCCCTCGTTCGATGTGGCGGCGGTGTCGAGCAGTGTCGGTAGCGCGCGCACGAAATCCTGTCCCTGCTGCTCGGTGAGGATCAGCGGCGGGGCCAGGCGCAGGACGTCGGGCGCGGGTGCGTTGATCAGGAACCCCGCGTCCCGGGCGGCGGCCTCGACGCGCTGCGAGAGCGGCTGCGTCAGCACGACACCGAGCAACAGGCCGGATCCACGCACATGCGAGACCAGCGGATGCTGCAGGTCCTCGATGCCGGTTGCGATCGACTTCCCCACCGCGGCAACGGAATCGAGGAGACCGTCGGCTTCGATGACCCCCAGGACGGCCAGCGCGGCAGCCGCACTGACCGGATTGCCACCGAAAGTGGTGCCGTGCTGGCCCGGCCCGAACAGGTCGGCCGCCGGACCGGTGGCGATACACGCGCCGATGGGCAGGCCACCGCCTAATCCCTTCGCAAGCGTCATCACATCGGGGACCACGCCCACCTGCTGATGGGCGAAGAACGTACCGGTGCGCGCGACGCCGGTCTGCACCTCGTCGAGGATCAGCAGCGCGCCGCGGTCCTCGGTGATCCGGCGAGCGGCCGCCAGGTAGTCGGCCGGGGGCACGACGACGCCTGCCTCGCCGAGGATCGGTTCGAGGATCACCGCGGCGGTCTGGTCGGTGATTATGGCGTCGAGCGCGTCGACGTCACCGTAGGGAACGAACCGGACGCCCGGCGGCATCGGTTCGAACGGAGTGCGTTTGGCGGGCTGACCGGTCATCGCGAGCGCACCCATGGTGCGTCCGTGGAAGGCCTGCTCCGCCGCGACGATCTCGGGCCGTCCGCTCCGTCGGGCCAGTTTGAACGCGGCCTCGTTCGCCTCGGTGCCGGAGTTGCAGAAGAACACGCGACCCGGATGGCCGAACCGGCCGAGCAATGCCTCGGCGAGTTCGACGACGGGCGGGGCGATGTACAGGTTCGACACGTGCCCGAGCGTCTGGAGCTGGTGGGTGACCGCGTCGACAATCGCCGGGTGGGCGTGGCCGAGGGCGTTCACCGCGATCCCGCCGAGCAGGTCGAGGTAGCGCTTGCCCTCGGCGTCGGTGACATACGCTCCCGAGCCCTCCACGAGGGCGATCGGGGGTGTGCCGTAGTTGTTCATCAGCGACTGTGCCCAGCGCTGCTGCAGTGGCGCGGTCATGCGTCCTCCTCAGGCACGACGACGGTGGTGCCGGTCGAGCTCTCGGTCAACAGTTCGGCCAGTACGGAATGGGCGACACGCCCGTCGATCACGTGTGCGCGGTCGACGCCGCCGGTGACGGCGCGCAGGCAGGCCTCCATCTTGGGGACCATGCCGGAATCCAGCGACGGCAACAGCGCGGTGAGTGTGTCGGTGTCGATCTGGGAGACCAGGGATCCGCGGTCGGGCCAGTCCGTGTACAGGCCTTCGACATCGGTCAGCATCACCAGCCGGGACGCCCCCAACGCCTCGGCGAGAGCACCGGCCGCGGTGTCGGCGTTGATGTTGTGCACCACCCCGTCGCGGTCCGGCGCGATCGTCGAGACGACCGGGATGCGGCCGGCGGCAACCAGATCCAGCACCGCCGAGGTGTTGACCGACGCGATGTCGCCGACGAGGCCGATGTCGGTGGGAACACCCTCGACGAGCACCGTGCGCCGCGTCGCGGTGAACAGGTGGGCATCCTCGCCGGTGATGCCGACGGCATACGGTCCGTGCGAGTTGATCAGGCCCACGAGCTCCCTCCCGACCTGACCGAAGAGAACCATGCGGGCGACGTCCATGACCTCGGGGGTCGTCACCCGGAATCCGCCCTTGAACTCACCCGAGAGTCCCAGTCGCTTCAGCATCGCCGAGATCTGCGGGCCACCACCGTGCACCACCACGGGATGCATGCCGCAGGCGCGCAGGAAGACCATGTCCGCCGCGAACGCCTTCTTCAACTCGTCGTCGATCATGGCGTTGCCGCCGTATTTGACGACGACGGTCGCGCCGGCGAGTCGCTGGAGCGCGGGCAGGGCCTCGGCGAGGACCTTCGCCTTGGCCAGGCCGGCCGCGGGGTCGATCGGGTGGACGCCCGATGTCGTCTCGCTCATGACGAATACGCCGAGTTCTCTTCGACGTACGCATGGGAGAGGTCGGTGGTTCGGACACTGGCCGCCGACTCTCCCAGCTTCAGGTCGACGACGACGGCGATGTCGGGGCCGGACAGGTCCACATCTCGCGCGCCCTCGACCCCGAAACCGTTCTCGCACACCGGGTTGCCGTTGAACGACACCGCGATCCGGTCGGGATCGACGGTCACCGGCGACGCGCCGACCGCGGCGAGTACCCGCCCCCAGTTCGGATCCGACCCGAACAGGGCGGTCTTCACCAGCGAATCTCGCGCGACGGCACGGGCGACGGTCAGCGCGTCGTCCTCGGTGTGCGCGCCGGTGACCGTGATCACGACCCGCTTCGTGACCCCCTCGGCGTCGGCCATCATCTGGGCGGCGAGATCGTCGCAGGCAGCGAACACCGCGTCATCGAGATCGGTCTGCTCGACCGGGATCTGGCTGGCGCCCGAACTCAGCAGCAGAACCGTGTCGTTCGTCGAGCACGAGCCGTCGATGTCGAGCCGGTCGAAGGTGCGTGCCGTCGCCCTGCGCAAGGCGGTGTCGAGCTGCTCGGCGGTGGCCACCGCGTCGGTCGTGAGCACGACCAGCATCGTCGCCAGCGACGGCGCCAGCATTCCGGCGCCCTTGCCCATGCCGCCGACGTTCCACCCCTGCGGGTGGTGCAGCGCAGCCTGTTTGGGGACGGTGTCGGTGGTCATGATCGCGTGGGCCGCGTCGGTGCCGCCGGACAGGCCGCCGCCCATGTCCTGGACGATCTCGGTGACCCCGGCGAGGACCTTGTCCATCGGCAGCCGGTCGCCGATCAGTCCGGTGGAGCACACCGCGACCTCCACGGCGCCCGTGCTGGTCCCCCAGTTGCTCAGCGCGTCGGCCACCGCCTCCGCGGTCTTGTGGGTGTCCTGGAAGCCACCCGGTCCGGTACAGGCGTTCGCGCCGCCGGAGTTGAGGATCACGGTGCGCAGCCGGCCGGTGGTGAGGACCTGCTGTGACCACAGCACCGGTGCTGCCTTCACCTGGTTGCGGGTGAAGACGCCGGCGGCGGAATGGTCAGGGCCCTCGTTGAAGACGAGTGCGAGGTCGAGCGCACCGGATGCCTTGATGCCCGCCGCGATTCCGGCGGCCCGGAAACCCAGGGGCGCGGTGACGCCCTGGTTCCGCACGAGCCGCGGGTGATCGCCGGGGGCGCCGCCCTCGATCCGGTCCTGCTCTGTTTCCGCGCTGCCCTGTGATCCGGTCACGGTGCCACTCCCACGGTGCTCAGTCCCTCGTTCTCGGTCCAGCCCAGCGCCAGGTTCATCGATTGGACCGCGGCGCCGCCGGTCCCCTTGGTCAGGTTGTCGACTGCGCCGACGACCACGAGGGTCTGTGCGCGTTCGTCGACGGTCACGCCGAGCTGGACGGCGTTGGAGCCGATCACCGAACCGGTGGCAGGCAGTCGCCCCTCCGGCAGCACGTGCACGAATTCCTCGTCGGCATAGGCCTTCTCGTAGACCGCGCGGGCCTCCTCCGCGGTGGCCCCGGTGCGCGCGGTGCACGTCGCGAGGATGCCGCGGGCCATCGGGGCGAGGATGGGCGTGAAGGAGACGGTCACCGGCTGTTCCGCGGCAACCGAGAGCGCCTGGGAGATCTCCGGCGTGTGCCGGTGGACCCCGCCGACGCCGTAGGCCCGCGCGGACCCGATGACCTCGGACGCCAGCAGGTCGACCTTGGGCGACCGACCGGCACCCGATGCCCCGCTCACCGCGACGACGGTCACGTGCGGATCGGCGATGCCCGCGGCGATGGCCGGGAGCAACGACAGGATCGAGACCGTCGGATAGCAACCGGGCACCGCGATCCGGCTCGCGTCCCGGAGCGTTTCCCGGTTGCCGGGCAACTCGGGCAGACCATACGGCCAGGTCCCGGCGTGGTCTCCGCCGTAGTACGACGTCCATTCACCGGCGTCGCGCAATCGGAAGTCGGCCCCGCAGTCGATGATCAGCGTCGTCGGCGGCAGGGCATCGGCGATCACCGCGGATGCGCCATGCGGCAGGCCCAGGAAGACGACGTCGTGTCCGGCGAGGATCTCCGGTGTCGTGTCCTGCAGGACCCGGTCGGCCAGCGGGAGCAGATGGGGATGATGTGCACCCAGGAGTGTCCCGGCGTTGCCACCCGCGGTGAGTGCGCCGATCTCGAGTTCGCCGGATCGCAGACGGGGGTGCCCGCACAGCAACCGGAGTATCTCGCCACCCGCGTAGCCGCTCGCGCCGGCCACCGCCACCCTCACCTTGCTTGTCGAAGCCATGTGATCATTATGCAGCAGGATGCAAATCAATTCACGGCGGGGTGACACGCCGTTGGGGTCAGCGGAGACGGGCCCCCACCCGCGCTGCGGCTGCGTCGACGGCGGCCAGCTTGGCCTCGTTGGCCTCGTCCTCGGTGAGGGTACGGTCCGGGGCGCGGAACCGCAGCGAGAACGTCAACGATTTGTTGCCCGCGCCGACCTGTTCACCGGTGAAGACGTCGAACAGTGCGATGTCCTCGAGCAGGTCGCCGGCCCCCTCACGAAGCGCCTTCTGGACGTCCGCAGCCGGGACCTCCCCTCCGACGACGACGTTGACGTCCTGCAGGACCGCGGGGAACACCGACACCGACGGCGCCGGGAGTCGCGCGTCCAAGGGCAGTGCGTCGATGTCGATCTCCACCGCGCAGGTCCGCTTCGGCAGATGGGCCCGCTCGAGCACCGCGGGGTGGAGTTCGCCGGCGTAACCGACCGTGCGGCCGTCGACCGTCAGCCGCGCGCAGCGGCCGGGATGCCATGGGCGCTGATCGTCGGCGGTGAGCTCGACGGTCACCCCCGCCGCGCGACCGATCGTGCGCGCCGCCTCGAAGGCATCGAGGTGGTCGGCGGCGCGTCCCGGACCCCAGGGGCCCGCGGGATCGCGCAGTCCGGTGAGGACGACGCCGACGTGCAGCGGCTGATGGGGCAGCGAGGCGTCGAGCGCCGCGATCTCCTCGTCGGTCGGGCGGCGCGTGACGTCGAGCGCGTCCACCGCGGCGACGTGATCGCCGGCGATGACGACCTGACCGATGGTGAACAGCGACAGATCCCGCTGACCGCGTGCGATGTTGCGGGCCGCCATCTCGAGGAGACCCGGGAGCAACGTCGTGTTGAGCTCGGGGCGATCGGATTCGAGTGGGTTGAGGACCTTCACGGTGCGCCGGCGCTCATCGTCGGCGGGCAGGTCCCAGAGGTCGAACACGCCGGCCGGCATGAACGGATACGGCAGGACCTCGACGTAGCCGTCGAGCGCGAGGGTGCGTCCCACGCTGCGCCTGCGTCGCTGAACCGGGGTGAGTCCGGTGCCGCCGGGCGCGCGCGGAACCACGGCGGGGATGTCCTCCAAGCCCTCCAGACGCAGGACCTCCTCGACCAGGTCGGCGCGTTGCCGCAGATCGGGTCGCCACGAGGGCGGGAACACGTCCAGCTCGTCGGTCCCGGTCACCACGCAACCGACCTCGGTCAGCCGCGTCAGGGTGGTTCCCGGCGGATAGCTGACGCCCGCGACCCGGTCCGGTTCGTCGGCAGCGATGGCGATGGTCGACCGGATCGGGGTCTGGACATGGGTCTCGGACAGCGGTGAGGCGATGCGTCCGCCGGCGATCTCGACGATCAGCCGGGCGGCGCGGTCGGAGGCCACCGCGGTGATCTCGGGGTCGACGATCCGCTCGAACCGCTTGCTGGCCTCGGAGGTCAGCTTGTGGCGCTTCGCGGTGCGGAAGACCCGAACCGGATCGAAGGTCGCCGACTCCAGCAGCACCGTCGTCGTCTCGGGACCCACCTCGGTGCTCGCGCCGCCCATGACACCGGCGAGGGCGATCGGTCCGGTCTCGTCGGCGATCAGCACATCCTCGGGGTCGAGGACGCGAACGGTGTCGTCGAGGGTGGTGAGCTTCTCCCCCGGCTGGGCCGACCGGACCGTGACGGCTCCAGTGACACGGTCGGCGTCGAAGGCGTGCAGCGGCTGACCGAGTTCGATCATGACGTAGTTGGTGATGTCGACGATCGCGGAGATGGGGCGGATACCGGCGACCATGAGCCGCTTCTGCATCCACCACGGGGAGATCGCGGTCGGGTCCACACCGGTGATGACCCGAGCGGTGTAACGCGTCGCGCCGGAGTTCTCGTCGATGGCGACCGGCCACGCCGGGGCCGACCCGTCGTCCGCCAGGTCCGCGGCCCGGAGTCCGGGATCGACGAACGGGACCCCGAAGCTGCCCGCGAGCTCGCGGCCCAGGCCGCGAACCGAGAACGCGTAGCCGCGGTCGGGGGTGACGTTGACGTCGATCGCCGCGTCGGCGAGTCCCAGCACCTCGCGGGCGTCCGCGCCCGGTTCGGCGGTCCCGGGCGCGAGCACGAGGATGCCGCTGTGATCGGTGCCGATACCCAGCTCGGAGACCGAGCAGATCATGCCGTCGGACACCCGGCCGTAGGTCTTGCGCGAGGCGATCTCGAAGGGACCGGGGAGCACGACCCCCGGCAGCGCGGCGACTATCAGGTCACCCTCGGTGAAGTTGCGTGCACCACAGACGATTCCGCGGGGCTCGTCCTCACCGACGGCGACCGTGCAGAACCGGATCGGCTTCTTGAACTCGGTGAGCTCCTCGATCGTCTCCACGCGACCGATCACCAGCGGTCCGGTGATCTCCGGGAACGCCTCGATGTCCTCGATCTCGAACCCGACACGGACGAAACCGGCGTCGATCTCATCGGTGGTCGCCGACCACTGCGGGTCGCCGGCGCGGAGGACCTCGGTGTACCAGGACTGTGGTGCACGCACTGTGTATCAACTACTTTCGTCGCGTCGTGAGGAGTCGTCGGGGCGGGATCTGCGCGGTGCCGGTCAGGCGGCCGGACCGAACGGGAGGGTGAACCGGATGTCCCCCTCGACCATGTCCCGCATGTCGGAGATGTCGTTGCGGAACTGCAGGGTGCGTTCCAGGCCCATCCCGAACGCGAATCCGGAGTACACATCCGGGTCGATACCGCTGGCGCGCAACACATTCGGGTTGACCATGCCGCAGCCGCCCCACTCGACCCAGCCGGGTCCGCCCTTCTTGGCGGGGAACCACACGTCGACCTCGGCGGAGGGTTCGGTGAACGGGAAGTAGCTCGCCCGCATGCGGGTCGTCGTCTCCGGGCCGAAGAGTGCCCGCGCGAAGGTCTCCAGGGTGCCCCGCAGGTTCGCCAGTGTGAGTCCCTTGTCGACGGCGAGTCCCTCGATCTGATGGAAGACCGGGGTGTGGGTGGCATCGAGCTCGTCGGTCCGGAACGTCCGGCCCGGGCACGCCACGTAGATGGGCAGGTCGCGGCTCAGCATCGAGCGCACCTGCACCGGCGAGGTGTGCGTCCGCAGGACCTGCCGCGATCCCTCGGGCGCGATGTAGAAGGTGTCCTGCATCGACCGGGCGGGGTGGTCGGGCAAGAAGTTGAGCGCGTCGAAATTGTAGTGCTCGGTTTCGACCTCCGGGCCCTCCGCGATCTCCCAGCCCATACCGACGAACACGTCGGCCACCTGCTCGGCGATGACGGTGATGGGATGTCGCGCACCCACCGGACGCCGGCCGCTCGGCAGGGTCACGTCGATCGATTCGGCGACGAGGACCGCCGCGTCCCGTTCGGCGTCGAGGACGGCGGTGCGCGCCTCCAGGGCCGCCGACACCCGGCCGCGCACCTGGTTGACCAGCTTGCCGGCTTCGGAACGCTCCTCTTTGGGGAGGGAACCAAGCGCGCGCCGGGCGAGTGCGATCGGCGAGCGATCACCGAGGTGCGCCGACTTGGCCGCGGCGAGCTGATCGAGGTCGGCCGCCGCCTCGAAGTCCTCGATGGCCGACGTCGCGGCCGCCTCGAGGTCGTCGGGTCCCGGGAATGCCGTTGCGTCGGCGGAAGTGGCCACGGTGGGCGTGCTCCTCGTGCGTCGATCGATGGATG
The DNA here is from genome assembly GCF_031844505.1 of Gordonia sp. AC31. Classification (NCBI taxonomy): domain Bacteria; kingdom Bacillati; phylum Actinomycetota; class Actinomycetes; order Mycobacteriales; family Gordoniaceae; genus Gordonia; species Gordonia sp. AC31. The sequence continues at coordinate 26,037 of NZ_JAUZVK010000028.1, read as the reverse complement.
GTCGGCATCGTCGTCGCGCTGTGCACGCCGACCCAACGGGCCGGCGGACACCTCCGGCGCCGACGATGACTCCCGTCGAGGGTAGTCGACTACCGCGGGGCGCTGACCTGCAGGGAGGCGTCGTCACCGGGAAGCCCTGGCGCTGCCGTCGGACGACCGGCGGGAACCGCGAGGCAACGCGAGCAGGTGGCACAGGCAAGGCCCATGATCAGCCACCACACACCGTCGCCGGTCAGACCGCCGCGCGCGAGCATCAGCACTGCCACGCCGAGCCCGGCCAGCGCCGTCAGCAGGGCCGCGTTCCGCACCGGTCCGCTGCGCCGGGCGACCGGTTCGTCCCACCACGGCAGGGACCGGTTCTCGAGTGGGGACAGGATCGCGACCACCGGGACCATGCCCGCGAGGAGCAACACGGTCTGCGCCCCGACGATCATCGGGAAGGACGCCGCGCCGACGTCGCCGCGGTCGATGCCGGCCGCGGCGCACAGACCGATGATCGCCGCGAGCACCGGCAGATGCCAGAGATACAGCGTCATCGCGCCCCGGTTGCCCAGCACCACCCACCACCAGACGCGCGGACGGTCGGCCACGACCGCGAGGAATCGGCGCACCGCGATCGCGCCCGCGCACAACACGATCGCGTGGCCGGCGAGCAGCAGGCTCGGCGGACTTATGTTGGACAGGTGCTGGCCCGGAACCGTCACGAGGGAGACCTCGTAGGGTCCCCACGTGACGAGGACGAGGTCGGCTGCCAGCGCACCGGCGGCCGCGAGGACGGCGAGCCCGGGCCGCAGGATCTTCTTGGCGTACGCGACCCCGAGGACCGCGGGGATCGTCCACACGGCGAGGAAGTTCAGGTAGCCGAGCGCTGCGGGGCCGTCCGTCAGTCGGACGGCGTCGACGATCGCCGTGCTCCCCCAACACACCGCCAGGGCGGCCAGCACACCACCGACGGACCGGAGGCGCTGCAGGAACGGGACCACCGCCAGCACGAGCAGGTAGGCGCCGAGGAACCACAGCAACTGCACCCCGAGACGCGCGACCACGTCGGCCGCCACCGTGGCACCGGTACCGGACAGGACGGCATACACGGCCGCGACGGCCCCGAGGTACCAGAACACCGGGCGCATCAACCGTTGTGTCCGGGCGACGAGCCACTGCCCGGCGGTCGGTGTGGCACCGTCGCCGCGCGAGGTCCAGCCGCGGGTCGCCGCGGCGGCACCGGCGAAGAAGAACAGCGGCAGCACCTGCAGCAGCCAGGTTGCCGGCTGCAGAGCGGGCACGTCGCCGAGTGTGTTGCCGAGATGAATCGAATCGTCGGTCGCCTCGACGGTGAGCATGATCGAGTGGCCGGCGACCACGACCGCCAGCGACATGATGCGGATCAGGTCGATGACGCGGTCGCGGTCCCCGGTGAGGGCGGAGAGTTCACGGGGCGTGGGCAGGCCGGTCGACGCCGACCGTCGCGAGACGATGCTGGGCATGGCGTCGAGTCTCGGCCGCGGCGACCGGCACGGCCTGAGGAAAACTACTCGCTCGGGGTCGGCAATCCCCGCACCCGCGAACACACAACCGGCCCGCCCGGGCCGCGACCCTACTTGCCGAAGCCGGCTCGCTTGAGCGCGTCGGCCATCGCCCCGCTGGGTGCCGGGCGTCGATCGTTCCGGTTCCCGCCTCGGTTGCCCTGTCCCTGAGCGCCCCGGCCCTGGCCGCCCGGGTTGCCCCGTCCGCCGCCACGCTGATCGTTCCTCCGCGGCTGATTGCCGCCGCCACGAGCACTGTCCTCCCGCCCCTGCCCGCGCGGCGCGCGGGAGGGTTTGCCGTCACTGCCCGGTTCGTCGTCGAGCCGCAGCGACAACCCGATGCGTTTGCGGTCGATGTCGACGTCCATGACCTTGACCTTCACGATGTCGCCGGACTTGACGACCTCGTGGGGATCGGAGACGAAGCGGTGTGCCATCGCCGAGACATGGACGAGGCCGTCCTGGTGCACGCCGACGTCGACGAACGCGCCGAAGGCGGCCACATTGGTGACCTGACCTTCGAGGACCATCCCCGGGGTCAGGTCGGAGACCTTCTCGATGCCCGTGGCAAACGTCGCGGTCTTGAACTCCGGCCGCGGGTCGCGCCCGGGCTTGTCGAGTTCGGCGATGATGTCGACCACGGTCGGACGACCGAACGTCTCGTCGACGAACTCCTCGGGTCGCAACTTGGTGAGGGTCGCGGTGTCGCCGATCAGCGACCGGACATCGGTGCCCACCTTGTCGAGGATGCGCGTGACGACCGGGTACGCCTCCGGGTGCACGCTCGACGCGTCGAGCGGATTGTCGCCCTCGGCGATGCGCAGGAAGCCGGCGCACTGCTCGAATGCCTTGGGGCCGAGCCTGGGCACCGCGGTGATCTGCTTGCGATCCCGGAACGCGCCATTGGTGTCACGGTGCGCGACAATCGATTCCGCGAGGCCCGCGGTGATGCCGGACACGCGGGACAGCAGCGGCACCGACGCGGTGTTCACGTCGACGCCGACCGCGTTCACCGCGTCTTCGACGACCGCCCCGAGTGAGCGCGCGAGCAGGGTCTCGGAGATGTCGTGCTGGTACTGCCCCACGCCGATCGACTTCGGATCGATCTTCACGAGCTCGGCGAGCGGATCCTGCAACCGGCGGGCGATCGAGACCGCGCCGCGGATGGAGACGTCGAGGTCCGGCAATTCCTTCGACGCGTACGCCGACGCCGAGTAGACCGAGGCACCCGCCTCGGACACGACGACGCTCGTCGGCGGCTTCTTGCCGGCCTCCTTGATCGCCGACAGGAGTTCGCCGGCGAGCGCATCGGTCTCGCGTGAGGCGGTGCCGTTGCCGATGGCAATGAGTTCGACGCCGTGCTTCTCGACGAGTGCGCCGAGCACGGCGAGCGAACCGGACTTGTCGCGCCGGGGCTCGTGCGGATAGATCGTCGCGTGGTCGACGACCCTGCCGGTCGCGTTCACCACTGCGACCTTCACGCCGGTGCGCAGACCGGGGTCGAGCCCCATCGTCGTACGGGACCCGGCGGGCGCGGCCAGCAGGAGGTCCTTGAGGTTCGTCGCGAACACCGCCACCGCGTCGGCCTCGGCGGCCTGACGCAGCCGCATCCGGACGTCGAGGGACAGCCCGACGAACAGCTTGGTACGCCATGCCCAGCGCACCGTGTCGGTGAGCCAGCGGTCGGCCGGACGCCCTTGATCGGCGATGCCGAACCGGGCGGCGATCCGCTGCTCGTACGGTCCGGGGCCGGCGGGCCGGTCGGCCGCTGCCGGATCGGCGTCGAGGGTGACCGACAGGATCTCCTCGCGCTCGCCGCGCAGCACGGCCAGCACCCGGTGCGACGGCAGCGAGGTGAACGGCTCGGAGAACTCGAAATAGTCGGCGAACTTGGCGCCGGCCGACTCCTTGCCGTCCCGAACCGTTGTGCGCAACACTCCGGTCTGCCACATCAGCTCACGGAGTTCGCCGACGAGGTCGGCGTCTTCGGCGAACCGCTCGACGGCGATCGCGCGGGCGCCGTCGAGCTGCTCGGCGGTGAAGGTCGCCGGGTCCGTCGTCGGGTCCGAGAGCAGTGCATCGGCCACCGGCTCGTGTCCGGCCTCGCGTGCGATCTGGGCCTTGGTGCGGCGCTTCGGCTTGTAGGGCAGGTAGATGTCCTCCAGGCGCGCCTTGGTGTCGGCCTCGAGGATGCGCGCATCGAGTGCGGCGTCGAGTTTGCCCTGCGCGGCGATGGATTCGCGGACGGCCTGGCGTCGGGCCTCGAGGTCGCGCAGGTAACCGAGACGCTCGTCGAGGGTACGCAGCTGCGCGTCGTCGAGGCCGTCGGTGGCCTCCTTGCGGTATCGGGCGACGAACGGAACCGTCGATCCGCCGTCGAGCAACTCGATCGCCGATCGCACCTGACCGGCGCCCACCCCGAGTTCGGTCGCGATCGCCGACGCGATGCGGGAGTTCACGACCGCGGGATCGGGCGCGGGCACCGTCTGGGGTGCCGCGGCCGGCGAGCCGGGGGTCGCGGGTGCGGGTTCGGGCGCGGAGTCGGGTGACACAGTTTCTGACACGATCGCCGACCCTACCGGCCGGCTCGGACAGCGGTCAGACGCGACCCGCCGCGCCGTGGACACGGGCGCTCTCGTACAGACAGATGGCCGCCGCGGCAGCGACATTCAGGCTCTCGGCGCGGCCACGGATGGGGATGGACACGCGGTGGTCGGCGGACCGCTGCACCTCGACCGACAGGCCGTGCGCCTCGTTGCCGAAGAGCCATGCGACGCGGCCGGAGAGGATGTCGCCCGCCGCGTCCAGGGCGACCTCGCCATCGGCCGCGGTCGCCAACAGGCTGATGCCGGACCCCCGGATGGCGTCGAGGGCGTCGTCGACGGCGCGCTCACGCACCACGGGCACCGTGAACACGCTTCCCGCGCTCGCACGGACGCACTTGCCGTTGTGGGGGTCGACGGCATCACCGAGCAGGATCACCGCGTCGGCGCCCATCGCGTCGGCGCAGCGGATGAGCGTGCCCGCGTTCCCGGGCTCCCGCGGCTCGACCGCGATCGCGAGGAGTCGCGGCCCGGCGGTGAGGACGGCGTCGAGCGGCACGTCGAGCAACGGGCAGATCGCGAAGATGCCCGCGGGCGTGGACGTCTCGGCCAGCTTCGACGCGGCGCGGCCGGTGATCACCGACACCGGGACGCCAGCCGCCGCGGCGGTCTCGGCGAGATCGCGATGACGGAACTGCTCGTCGTCAGCGACCAGGACCGCCTCGGCCCGTCCGACGGCCAGCGCCGAGGCGACGGCATTGGCACCTTCGGCGACGAAGCGACCCTGGTCGCGCCGCTCGGCCGCGCGATGAAGCTTCGCATACGACACGACCCGCGAGGATCGCTCGGACAGGACCTCCGTCATCGGAGGTTCTTCCGCGCGACTCGCGGGTCGTGGGTGCTGGTGCGCAATCAGGCAGCCGGCGCGTTGACGTCGGCCGGCAGTGCCTTGCGGGCGACCTCGACCAGACCGGTGAAGGCCTCGGGATCGGTCACGGCGATGTCGGCGAGCACCTTGCGGTCGACCTCGACACCCGCGGCCTTGAGGCCCTGGATGAGTCGGTTGTAGGTGATGTCGTTGGCGCGGGCCGCGGCGTTGATACGCGAGATCCACAGCTTGCGGAACTCACCCTTGCGCGCGCGACGGTCGCGGTAGGCGTAGTTCAGCGAGTGGAGCTGCTGCTCCTTCGCCTTGCGGTAGAGGCGCGACCGCTGTCCGCGGTAGCCCTTCGAGGCCTCGAGGGTGGACCGACGCTTCTTCTGGGCGTTGACGGCCCTTTTCACGCGTGCCATGTGTTAGATCCTTTTGCTTGTCAGATGTCTGGGGTCGCTGGCGTCAGCGGTTGAGCAGTCGCTTGATGCGCGGGGCGTCGTTCTCGCTGACGACGGTGGTGCCGTCGAGACGACGGGTGCGCCGAGACGACTTGTGCTCGAGCAGGTGGCGGCGGTTGGCCTTCTGGCGGACGATCTTTCCGCTGCCGGTCACCTTGAAGCGCTTCGCGGTGCCCTTGTGGGTCTTGCTCTTCGGCATGTTCTTCCTTCTCTCGGGCGAACTCGGGCACCGGACCCGGCGAGGTCCGGTGTGTACCCGTGTTCGCGTGTCGTGATCTCGGCCGGAGCGGTTCGGACTCTCGTCCGGCCGATCGACTCAGTTCTCGTCCGCTCAGTTCTCGCGGATCAGCTCGCGTCTGGGGCGGCCTTCGGGCCACCGGAACGCTCACGGCTCTCTTGCGCCTTCTGGCGGGTCTTCGCACCCTTGTGCGGCGCGAGGACCATCGTCATGTTGCGGCCGTCCTGCTTGGCCGAGGTCTCGACGAAGCCGTAGTCGGCGACATCGTTGCCCAGGCGCTGCAACAGTCGGTAGCCGAGCTCGGGGCGGGACTGCTCGCGGCCGCGGAACATGATGGTGACCTTCACCTTGGATCCCGCTTCGAGGAACCGGATGACGTGACCCTTCTTGGTCTCGTAATCGTGGTCGTCGATCTTGGGACGGAGCTTCTGCTCCTTGATGACGGTCATCTGCTGGTTGCGACGCGATTCGCGCTGCTTCTGGGCCGCTTCGTACTTGAACTTGCCGTAGTCCATGATCTTGCAGACCGGCGGACGGGCGTCCGGGGCCACCTCGACCAGGTCGAGATCGGCCTCGTAGGCCAAGCGAAGCGCATCTTCAACACGCACGATGCCCACCTGCTCCGAGTTGGGTCCGACGAGTCGGACCTCAGGGACGCGGATGCGCTCGTTGATGCGGGTCTCAGTGCTGATGGGGCCTCCTTGTTCAATCCTGCAGTGGTAACCGTCGCGTCGTGGCGAGGGACGTATGCAAGAGAACCTGCGGGACACCTCAGCAAGGAAGCCCCGGGACTGATGTCCGCGGGGCTCCGATACCGACCGGTTCGTCCACGCGTGCCAGTGCTGACACACGCTGCCGACGACATGCAGCTCAGCATCGAGAGATGCGATCTGCGACGATCGGCGTGAACCGGACCGTGCAACTGCGAGAACCTCGCGTCGAACGGTGGGAGCGGAACTCCACTTACGACCCCGGCGCATACCAGGGCGGTCGTGCTATGGGAGTCTAACAGCCATGGCCGAGAACTCCTATTCGTCACCTGCACCGTTACCCCCGGAGGGTGCGACGGGCGATGGCGCCGACCTGGGAGATGCGGCGCACACCGATCCCGACAACGTCCGTGACCTGGGCGATATTCCGGCCATCGAGGTCATCACCCGATCCATCGTCATGCTGATGAGCGCGGCGGCCGAGAAGCTCGGCCTGGCCGAGGGGACCCCGGCCGACCGGATCGACCTGCCCGAGGCCCGCACCCTGATCACCGCCCTGGCCGGCATCGTCGACGCGTCGAAAGCCGATCTCGGCATCCACGCCGCGCCCATCCGCGACGGCCTCAAAGGGCTGCAGCTGGCGTTCCGGGAGGCCAGTGCATACCCGGACGAGCCCGGCGAGGGCCCGGGCGAGAAGTACACCGGCCCGGTTCGCGCGCCTCGGCGGTAGTGGCCTCGACACGCGGCGGCCTCGCTCCGCTCGGCCGGCGCTGCTCGACCAGCGGAGGGCCTACGCTGGACCCATGACGAATGCCGAGGAGCCCGGACGGTCCGACGAGATCATCGATGCGGAGATCGTGCCGACCGGCCCGGTGCCCGGAGCGGTTCCCGATCCGGATTACTCCGACAGCGGCGTCCCGACCTTCGACTTCGTGCGCGACAAGATCGAGAACCGCATCACCACCGCGATCGGGTCGCAGGAGCTGGCGGAGGCGAGCGCCGAAGGCCAGTCCGTCGACGAGATGATGCGCAAACGCGACGAGGCCGCGAAGAAGCGACTCGAGGAGATCCGCAAGTCGATGGGTTCGTAGCGCACTCCCCCGCCGCGCATTCCCCCTCAGAACACGCAAATCGCCACTCCCGTTGACGTCTGCCGCGGTAACCGGCGCTCCTGCAACGGAAGTGGCGATTCGCGTTCGGTGGCTCAGCCCACCGACGCCACCGCGTGGTCGATGTCGACGATCTCGGCCAGGAATTTGCCGGTGTGACTGCCCGGAGTCGCGGCGATGTCCTCCGGAGTACCTTCGCCGACCACGGTTCCACCACCCGCGCCACCCTCGGGTCCCATGTCGATGACCCAGTCGGCGGTCTTGATGACATCGAGGTTGTGCTCGATCACGATGACCGTGTTGCCCTTGTCGACCAGGCCGTTGATCACGGCGAGCAGCTTCTTGATGTCCTCGAAGTGCAGACCGGTGGTCGGCTCGTCGAGGATGTAGACCGTCCGGCCCATCGACCGCTTCTGCAATTCAGCCGCCAGCTTCACGCGCTGTGCCTCACCGCCGGACAGCGTCGGCGCCGGCTGCCCGAGCCGGACATAGCCCAGACCGACGTCGACAAGTGTCTTCAGGTAGCGATGGATCGAGGTGACGGGCTCGAAGAAGTCGGCGGCCTCCTCGATCGGCATGTCGAGCACCTCGGAGATGGTCTTGCCCTTGTAGTGCACCTCGAGGGTCTCGCGGTTGTACCGCGCGCCGTGACAGACCTCGCACGGGACGTACACGTCCGGCAGGAAGTTCATCTCGATCTTGATCGTGCCCTCACCGGTGCACGCCTCGCAGCGGCCGCCCTTGACGTTGAACGAGAACCGCCCCGGTTGATAGCCGCGGACCTTCGCCTCGGTCGTCGCCGCGAACAACGTGCGGATCTTGTCGAAGACACCGGTGTAGGTGGCCGGGTTCGACCGCGGGGTGCGCCCGATCGGCGACTGGTCGACCTGCACGAGCTTGTCCAGGTTGTCCAGGCCCTTGATGCGGGTGTGACGCCCGGGCACCTGACGCGCGCCGTTGAGCTTGTTGGCGAGCACGGTGGCCAGGATGTCGTTGACGAGCGTCGACTTGCCCGACCCCGAGACACCGGTGACCGCGGTCATCACGCCGAGCGGGAACGACACGTCAATGCCACGGAGATTGTGTTCCCGTGCGCCGACGACCGTCAGCTGGCGCTTGCGATCGATCGGCCGCCGGATGTCCGGCACCGGCAGGGTGTCGCGACCGGCGAGGTAAGCACCGGTCAGCGACTTCCGGTTCTTCAGCAGGTCCTTGTAACTGCCGCTGTGCACCACGTGCCCGCCGTGCTCCCCGGCACGGGGCCCGATGTCGACGATCCAATCGGCGGCGCGGATGGTGTCCTCGTCGTGTTCGACGACGATCAGTGTGTTGCCCAGATCCCGAAGCCGCGTCAACGTGTCGATGAGTCGGCGGTTGTCGCGCTGGTGCAGACCGATCGACGGCTCGTCGAGAACATAGAGGACGCCCGCGAGACCCGAACCGATCTGGGTGGCCAGGCGGATGCGCTGCGCCTCACCGCCCGACAACGAACCCGCGGCGCGCTCGAGCGACAGGTACTCGAGTCCGACGTCGAGCAGGAAGCGGATGCGGGCCTGGACCTCCTTGAGGACCCGTCCCGCGATCGCGGCCTGCCGGGAGTCGAGCCGCAGTTGGTCGAGGAAGTCGGCGCAATCGGCGACCGACAGGGCGCACACCTCGGCGATCGACTTCGGCCCGAACTCCGGGTGGTCGAGCGTGACGGCGAGGATCTCCGGGCGCAGGCGCGCACCCTGACAGGCAGGACACGGCACGTCCCGCATGTAGCCCTCGTACCGCTCCTTCATCTGCTCGGACTCGGTCTGGTCCATGCGGCGCGCGAGGAACGAGAGCACGCCCTCGAACTCGGTGTAGTACGAGCGGGTGCGGCCGTACCGGTTGCGGAACTTGACGTGGACCTGGTGGTCGCTGCCGTTGAGCAGGGCCCTGCGCGCCTTGATCGGCAGCTTCTTCCAGGGCGTGTTGATGTCGAACTTCATCTGATCGGCCAGACCGGACATCAACCGGAGGAAGTAATCGGCGTTGTGCCCGGTCGACCACGGCGCGATGGCACCCTCGGCGAGCGACATCTCCGGGTCGGGCACGACGAGCTCCTCGTCGACCTCCTTGCGGATGCCGAGCCCGTCGCATTCCGGGCATGCGCCGTACGGCGAGTTGAACGAGAACGACCGCGGTTCGAGGTCGTCGATCGCGATCGGATGCGCATTCGGGCAGGCCATCCGCTCCGAGAAGCGGCGCTCGCGTTCCGGGTCGTCCTCCTCGAGGTCGACGAAGTCGAGCACGATGATGCCGTCGGCCAGACGCAGACCGGTCTCGACCGAATCCGTCAGGCGCTGCTTGGCGCTGGCCTTGACGACCAGGCGGTCGACGACCACCTCGATGTCGTGCTTCTCCTGTTTCTTCAGCTTCGGCGGATCGGTCAGCTGATGGACGACGCCGTCGATGCGGGCGCGGGAGAAGCCCTGGGTCTGGAGCTCGGCGAAGAGGTCGACGAACTCTCCCTTGCGGGTACGCACGACCGGCGCGAGCACCTGGAAGCGCGTGCCCTCGTCCATCGCGAGCACCTGATCCACGATCTGCTGGGGTGTCTGCTTGGCGATGGGCTCGCCGCAGATCGGGCAGTGCGCCTTGCCGGCGCGGGCGTAGAGGAGACGGAGGTAGTCGTAGACCTCGGTGATGGTGCCGACGGTCGACCGGGGATTGCGGTTGGTCGACTTCTGATCGATGGACACCGCGGGCGAGAGGCCCTCGATGAAGTCCACATCCGGCTTGTCCATCTGCCCGAGGAACTGCCTCGCATAGGCGGACAGTGACTCCACGTAGCGCCGCTGCCCCTCCGCGAAGATCGTGTCGAAGGCGAGGGATGACTTGCCCGATCCCGACAACCCCGTGAAGACGATGAGGCTGTCCCGGGGCAGGTCGACATCGATGCCGCGCAGATTGTGTTCGCGGGCACCTCGGACGATCAGACGATCAACCACTGCAGTCCTTACATTCTCGAGTCACAGGGCGCACAGACGGCGCACGGGCACAGTACCGACGGCCACCGACAAAAACGTCGCCATGCACTCGCCCCGGGGAGATTCGGAGTCCGACGACCGGGCGATCGGTCTCGCCGCCCGCGTGTCATCGCCGAACCGATGGTCCAGGATACGCGCGCCACGCCGGGTTTCATGGTCGCGACCGTCACATTCCGGCTGCCCGCTGTCATAGCCTGTCGGCATGACCTCCCCAGCGACACCGATCAGCGACGACTACACCGGCGACCTCTCCGAGTCGAAGACCCCACAGCGCCGCACGCTGTCGTCGGCCACCATCGTCAAGCTGTCCGTCGGCCCGATGGACAACAACGTCTACCTGGTGACCTCGCGTGCGACGGGCGATCAGCTGATCATCGACGCGGCCAACGACGCGGAGACGATCACCGAGGTCTTGTCGGCCGTCGAGGGAACGCCGAAGCTCATCTTCACGACGCACCAGCATTTCGATCACTGGCAGGCCCTGGCCGCCGTCACCGAGTCCACCGGGGTGCCGACCGCGGCGGGGCGCCTCGACGCCGATGAACTGCCCGTCACCCCCGACCGCCTCGTCGACGACGGTGACGTCCTCGAGGTCGGCGACCTCAGTTTCGAGGCCATCCACCTCGTCGGGCACACCCCGGGATCGATCGCTCTCGCGCTCACCGACGTCGACGACAGCGGCGAGCGAACCGTGCACCTCTTCACCGGTGACTGCCTCTTCCCCGGCGGGATCGGCAAGACCTGGAAGCCGGAGGACTTCGACACCCTCCTCACGGACGTCTCGACGAAGCTGTTCGACCGCTTCGACGACTCGACCATCGTTTACCCCGGCCACGGCAAGGACACCACTCTGGGCGCCGAGCGCGGGTCACTACCCGAATGGCGTGAGCGCCGCTGGTGATCCGGAAGCTGGCGACGCCGGTCGACTCCCGAGTGTTTGGTCGCCGTCGCGGGCGGTTACCTGTTCCTCGGATCGTTCGGCGAGTCGTGACCCGCGATGCCCGTAGGTACGCAAACCGGTCACGGCACGCCGAGTGACCTGCAGATTCGTTGCGACAGGGTAGCGTTGAACGGGCCAGAAACGCGCTTCACCCGACGGATCTCGATAGCCAAACCCGACTGAAGAAGGTTGTGACCGATGATTCTCCGCCGTATAGCCCGTCCGCTCCTCGCCTCGGCGTTCGTCGCCAGCGGCGTGGACGCCATCCGGAGCCCCAAACCGATCGCGCAGTCCGCCGAGCCGGTCGTGGACAAGGCCCGGTCGTCGCTCCCGCCCGAGGTGGCCGGCCGGATCCCGGAGAACACCGAGACCCTGGTGCAGATCAACGCCGCCGCCCAGATCGGCGGCGGAATCCTGCTCGCCACCGGCAAGTTCCCGCGCGTGGCGTCCGTCGTCCTGGCCGGCACCCTGATCCCGACGACGGCAGCGGGCACCGACTTCTGGAACGAGGCCGACCCGGTCAAGAAGGAAGCCCAGCGCAACGCGTTCATCAAGAACGTCGGCCTGCTCGGCGGAGTCCTGTTGGCGGCGGTCGACACCGAGGGCAAGCCGTCGCTCGCGTGGCGCGGCCGTCAGAAGGCATCCGCTGTGGCCGCGGCGCTGCCGATCGGTGCCGCCGCCGGGTCGTCGACCTGGGAGCACCTCGTCGAGCGCACCCACGACGGCGCCGAGATCGTCTCCGAGCGGTCCGCCGACGCCGCGGCGAAGTTCCGCGAGCACGCACCCGAGATTGCCGAGGCCGCGCAGAAGCGCTCCCTCGAGCTGGCCGGCAAGGCCGCCGAGACCGCCTCCGATGTCGCGGATCGCATCAAGGACCGCGCTCCGGTCGTCGCCGACGCGGCTCTCCACCGGTCGTCGGAGCTCGCCGACACGGCGCTCGCGCGTTCGTCTGATCTCGCCGAGACCGCGCGCAAGCGGGGCCCGAAGCTCGTGAAGGAAGCGCAGAAGCGAGCCGAGAAGGCTCAGAAGCAGGCCGCGAAGGCGCAGAAGCAGGCGAAGAAGAAGGCTCCGAAGATCGCCGATTCGGCCCGCGACCGCGCGTCCGATCTCGCCGACACCGCCCGCAAGCGCGCACCGGAGTTCGCCGACGTGGCACGCGATCGGTCCGCCGAACTCGCCGACGTCGCCCGCGCACGGTCGGCCGAGCTCGCCGAGACCGCACGCCAGCTCGCCGCAGCTGCCGAGGACTCCGCCGAGCAGAGTCGCAAGCGTCTGCGCAAGGCACGTCGCTGATCCCTCGGGGTCTCCACGCGCACGAGCAACAGATACGAGCACGACCCTGAGCACAACCGATCTCACGACCACGGACGCGGTGCACCCGCCAGAGGATTATCCCTGGGTGCCCGCGTCCGCGGGGCTGAGAGAGGCCTCGCTGCACGAGATGACGCTCGCGGGTCCGCCGTTCGGGACGGTCCCGTCGGTGGGCTCGCGGCTCGTGGTAGCGGTCGGGTCGAATGCCGCCCCCGACGTTCTCCGTCGCAAGCTCGCCCACGTTCCGTCGACGGACCGGATCTGCCTCCGCACGGTCCGCGTCACGAACATCACAGTCGGCCATTCCGCCCATGTAGCGGCCCGGGGATACATTCCGGCCGCACCGATCCTCGCAGGTGAGGGCGCGATCACGACGACCGCGGCCTGGCTGGGTCCCACCCACATCGATGCTCTCGACGCCACCGAACCCAACTATGATCGACAGACAGTGACTACGCGCGACCACCCCGTTCTCGGCCGTCCCTCTCCCCTCCTTCCGGACGAGTGGACCCCGCCTGCGACCTTCGACCTGTACGTGTCCCGGCACGGCGTCCTCGCCGACCCGGTCACCGGTGACCCCGTCCCCTTCGGCGCACAGACCGACGTTCTCGAGTGGCTGTCCCGCCGACTCGACGACGAGACACTCGCCGACCCGGCGTCACAGGTCTGCCGCCGCTTGTCCGCCGACCCCCGCGCGATGACCGCCCGCATCCGGGCCGCCGGACTGGCCCGGTCCCACGGGTCCCGCGCACCGCTGTCGATCGGGGACGGCCGATGACCGCCCTCTCGCCGGACGCCGACCCCCGCGTGGACGAGGAACAACGGCACCTCGACCGCGTGTACGGCAGGCTGGACCGGATGCGTCGGACCACCCAGCGTCGGTTGTCGTCGACGCTCTCCGAACGCGGCGGCACACCGCAGGCGCTGTCCGAACGCGAGTCCTACGAGCGGATGTACAACGAGGATCTCGCCAAATTCGATGCCGCCGAACACAATCTGTATTTCGGTCGTCTCGACCTCGAGGACGGCGAGATCCGGCGCATCGGACGCATCGGTGTCCTCGACGACGGTTTCGCCGACGACGGCGAACTCGACGCCACCGCCACCGACGCCACCCTGCTGCTGGACTGGCGCGCGCCGCTGGCCCGGCCGTTCTATCTGGCGACGCCCGCCGCGCCCGAGGACGTCGCGCGCCGTCGCCATATCCGGACCCGCAGCCGCAAGGTCCGCGGGGTGAGCGATGAGTCCCTGACCGCAGGCGATGCGCTGCTCGACGACTTCGGACACGGCGACGTCGTCAACGAGTCGGCTCTTGTCGCGGCCCTCAACGCCGCCCGCACCGGCGAGATGACCGACATCGTCGAGACGATCCAGCGCGAGCAGGACCTGATCATCCGGTCGACGCATCGCGGGGTCACCGTCATCCAGGGCGGCCCCGGAACCGGCAAGACCGCCGTGGCGCTGCACCGAGCCGCCTACCTGCTCTACACACATCGCGAGAACCTCTCGCGCAGCGGCATTCTCATCATCGGACCCAACGACGACTTCCTGAACTACATCGGCCAGGTGCTGCCCTCGCTGGGCGAGTCCGGCGTGCTCCTCTCGACCATCGGGGACCTGTTCCCCGGCGTCCGCGCGGGCACCGCCGACCCGCGGACGACCGCCGCGGTCAAGGGCGGACTGCGCATGGTCGACGTCCTCAAGCGGGCGGTGCGTGCCCAACAGTCGCTGCCGTCCCGGCCCGAGGCAGTCGATTTCGACAGCTACACCGTCGAGATCGACTCGGCCCTGGTCAAGGCCGCGCGCGCCAAGGCCCGCGCGACTCGACGCGCCCACAATCTCTCGCAGAACGCCTTCCTGAAGGCGGGACTCGCCGAACTCGCGGCGCGGCACGCGGCGGCCATCGGATCGAGCCTGCTCGACGGTTCGCAGTTGCTCAGCCCCGCCGACATCGCCGACATCCGCGACGACATGAGCCGCGATCCCGACATCCGTGCCGCGTTGCTGCGGTACTGGCCGACGCTGACCCCGCAGGCCCTGCTTCGCGACCTGCTCGGCGACGAACGCGCGATCCGCAAGGCCACCCCGGGTTGGACGGACGCCGATCGTGCGGCGCTGCACCGTCCGTCGCGCCCTGCCACGACGTCGGGCGCGGACTTCTCGCCTGCCGACGTCCCATTGCTGGACGAACTCGCCGAGCTGATCGGTTACGGCACCGAGGACGCGGAGCGGGCCGAACGCGCACGCTGGCGTCGCCAGTTGGCCGAGGCGCAGGACGCACTGGACATCCTGACCGGCTCGGCGCCGCAGGACCTCGAGGACGAACTCGATCCCGAGATCCTGATGGCCTACGACCTGATCGACGCAGAACAGCTCGCGTCCCGCCAGACCGAGACACGACGCGCCACGACGGCCGAACGTGCCTACGGCGACCGCACCTGGACGTTCGGCCACGTCATCGTCGACGAGGCCCAAGAGCTCTCCCCCATGTCCTGGCGGATGGTGATGCGACGCATCCCGAATCGGTGGATGACGATCATCGGCGACACCGCTCAGACATCCGACGAGGCGGGCACGCGCTCGTGGGCCGAGGTCCTGGAGCCGTATGTCGCGAAGCGCTGGCAGTTCAAAGAGCTGTCGGTCAACTACCGGACCCCGAGCGAGATCATGGAGTACGCCGCGCGCGTCCTCGACGAGATCGGCAACGGCGAGAAGGCCCCGACCTCGTTGCGCAGCAACGGGATCGAGCCGGTGGCGCTGCGGGCGGACAACGACTCCCCGCGGAGCATCGCCGACGCCGTCCTCCGAGCCGTCGGGCTCGCCGAACCCGACGGCCTCACCGCCGTCGTGGTCCCCGATCACCTGCACGACGCGATCGACGCGGCGCTGGCGCCGGATTGCTTCACGCTCCCCGACCGGGAGCCACCCCGGGTGTACACGGTGCGGAGCTGTAAGGGCCTGGAGTTCGACACGACCATCGTCGTCGAGCCCGCTGCGATCATCGACCAGTCACCACGCGGGCTCAGCGACCTGTACGTCGCCCTCACCCGGGCGACCCAGCGACTCGTCGTCGTCCATCGGGACGACCTCCCCGACGCCCTCGCGGATCTGCCGGCCGGCTGAGGGCGCGCGATCCCCGCTCCGCTCCCGGTTGATGCGACCTGCCGACCCGGTTACTGCGAAAGCACTCGTTGTGATCGGAGCGGCCCAATTACTGCTCCCTGAGGAGGCCGGAGCTTGCGGAGGCCGTCACGAAGGGTCTTGGCGAGACGGGTTGCGAAGACCCTTCGTGACGCGCCCTCCGCAAGCTCCGGGCGCTCCTCAGGGAGCGGGGGTCGGCCGCGCCCTCCGCAAGCTCCGGCCTACTCAGGGAGCGGGTGGGGGCCGTCGCTTGCGCGCCGCGACTCGGCCTCGCGGATCGCCGCGTCGATCCGCGGTCCGATCACCTCGAGCGCGTCGGTACCGACGATCCCGAGGTGATCGGCATCGACGTCGACACGGGTGACCCGCCCGCCGAGGAACGATGTCCAGCGTCCGGCGGTGCTGTCCGGGTCGGCCTCCCCCGCCGCCGCGACGACGAGCATCGCGTCGCCGTCGTAGGTTCGGGGCCGATGGTCGACGGTGCGTCGGGCCGACGTCGCCATCCGTTGGAGCATGCGGTCGAACGCGGGTCCGTCGAGGAGTCCGAGTCCGACGACCCGCTCGCGGACCGCCGCCGCCATCGCGGCCGGATCGTCGGAGGCGGTCACCGCGTCGATGTCGATGACCGCTCGCCACCCGCCGAGCAGGTCCGCGACCGTGGCTCGCGCATCCTCCGCGGACACCTCGGCACGCGCCGCCGCCCCGTCGGTCTCGAGTTCACCGCCGGTCGCGGGATAGCTGTCGAGGAGGCCGAGGAACCCGACTTCGGCACCCTGCGAACGCAATTCGGCCGCCATCTCCTGGGCGATGAGCCCGCCGAGGGACCATCCGACGAGGTGGTAGGGCCCCTGCGGGACGATCGCCCGGATCTCGGCCACATACCGCGCGGCGAGTTCGCGGATCGACGTGGCGGCCGTGTCGCCGGCCACCACGAAGGGGTCCTGCAGACCGAAGACCGGCCGGTCTTCGAGATACGGTGTGAGACCGGCGAACAGCCACGCCAACCCATCGGCGGGGTGGACGCAGAAGACCGGTTCGCGGCTGCCGTCCGCCCGTAGCGGCACGACCACCTGGCCCCGCGGTTCGGCGGTGTCGGTGGATTCCTCGTGCGTCGCCTGAGCAGCGAGCCGGGCGCCGAGATCGCGCGGTGTGGGTCCGGCGAAGATCCATGCGACCTCGACGGGCAGTCCGGTCCGTCGCCGCAGCAGCGACACCAGCCGAACCGCCGACAGCGAGGTCCCGCCGAGGTCGAAGAAACCCTGGTCCGCGTCGGTCACCGCGGTCCCGGTGATCTCCGACATCGCTTCGGCGACCGTCACTTCCCAGCGGCCGGTCGGGGCCGCGGGCTCGGCGTCCTCGCGTCCCCCACCGGCTGAGTTCATGAGCGACGCGACCTCGCGGCGTCCGGGTCGCCCGTCCGCGCCGACCGGGATGGCGTCGACGACGCTGATCACCGTCGGAATACAGTGTGCGGGCAATACTCTCGACAGCTCGCGTCGGAGGTCGGAGGCGCCGGGGCCGTCGCGGTCGACCACGACCCAGGCCCCCACCTCGACTCCGTCATCCGTCGGCTGACCGTCGGACGCCGACGCCACGACCGCTGCAGTGACGACGCCCGCCACCGCGTTGAGTGCCGCCTCCACCGCATCGAGATCCACTCGCCGCCCGCCGATCCGGGGGTGACGCTCGACCGGCCCGAGGATCTCCGGTCGTGTTATCGAGGCGTCGACCCACCGCGCCCGCATACCCGTCGCGAGCAGCGAACCGTCTGCCGTGCGCTCGTGCAACTCACCCGGCACCCGCGCCGGTACCGCCCGGCCCGCGCTGTCGAGGATCAGCGACGCACCGTCAACGGCACCGGTCACATCGACCTCGTCCAGCACCATGTCGATGTCACCGGTCACGGCGTCGAGCATGCCTAGGAAGACGTCGCGTATCGATTCAACCGTCTCGATGTCGAACAGCGCTGCGGCGTAGTCGATCTCGCCGACCAACTCGACAGCCGTACCGACGGACCGCTCCGCGAGACCGAGGGTGAGGTCGACCTTCGCCGGCGGCGGCCCCGGTTCGACGGCCACGACCTCGAGACCGTCCACGATGAGCGGCTCGGCGTCCGCGCCGATACCAGGCACCGCCGGTGTCCCGGACGACTCGCCGAGATAGTTGATCATGACCTGCACGAGCGGCGCGTGGGCGGTGGACCGGACCGGGGTGAGGTGCTCGACGAGGGTCTCGAACGGGATGTCGGCGTGCGCGAAGGCCGCGAGATCGGCGCCGCGGACCCGGCGGAGCAGGTCCTCGACCGTGTCCTCGGAGTGCACCGATGTGCGGAGCACCACGGTGTTGACGAACATCCCGATGAGGCCCGCCGTGGCCGCGTGCCCGCGACCGGAGATGGCGGCGCCGACGCTGATGTCCCGCACATCGGCCACACGGGCGAGTGCGGCGACGAAGGCGGCGTGACAGACCATGAACGGGGTCATCCCGTGCACGCGTGCGGTCGCCGCCACCGCCGCGCTGCGCTCCTCGCCGATCTCGAGGGGCAGCCGACCACCGGTGGGGTCGGCGATCGGCGGACGCGGACGGTCACCGGGGATCTCCAGTGCGGCCGAAACGTCGGCCAGCGTCTCGGTCCAGAACGAGTACTGCGCCGCCATCGGTGAGGTCGGATCGTCGAGGTCCCCAAGCAGATCGCGTTGCCACAGCGCGTGATCGGCGTATGCGATCTCCGGTACCTCGATCGACCCGTCTTCGGTGCGTCGACCGTTGCGGTACCCACCGAGGACCTCCGCGGCCAGGATCGCCAGGGACGCCGCATCGCCGGCTATGTGATGCAGGACCAGCACGACTCGACACACCGGCGGCGCCGCACCCTCCGCTGATACCAGCGACGTCACCACACGCAACGGCAGCTGCGTCGTCACGTCGAATCCCTCCGCGCACAACGTCATCGCGTCCTCGGGTGTCCCGGCCGATTCCCAGCGCAGTCGGGCCGCCGCCACCGAAGGATCGAGGATGTGCTGGAGCGGCACCCCGCCGTCGCCGAGCGGGTAGACGGTCCGCAGCGGTTCGTGTCGCGTCATCACAGCCGCGACCGCGGCGCGTAGTGCGTCGACATCGAGGAATCCCCGGATGTCGAACGCCATCGGCATGTTGTACGTCGGGGACGTCACGTCGAACTGGTTGATGAACCACAGTCGTTGTTGCGCATACGACAACGGGATGCGCTCGGGCCGGGGTCGTGCGACGAGCGGATGGTCGGAGACCCGATGACGCGTGACGAGTTGCGCGAGCTCGCGGACCGTCGGGGTGCGGAAGAGGTCGCGCACATCGAGGTCGGTCCCGAGCTGCTCGCCGATCCGGGCGACGACCCGCATCGCGGCGAGCGAGTTGCCGCCCAGATCGAAGAACGGCGTCGTCACCGAGATCTCGTCGAGTCCCAGCACGTCGGCGACGACGACGGCCACCGCCCGTTCGACGGCGTCGGCGGGCGGCACCATCTCGACCGGCTCGCTCCGCGGCGCGGGTAGGGCCCGGCGGTCGAGTTTGCCGGTCGCGGTCACCGGGACCGAATCGAGGACCACCCACTGCGTCGGGTGCATGTACTGCGGCAATGCCTGCCGCAGATGCTCACGGATCGCGTCGAGATCGACTCGGCCGGCGAGGTATCCGACCAGTGCATCACCCGCCGGACCGCTCCGGACGGTGACCGCCGCGTGCGAGATGCCGTCGACGCGGGCGAGGACGGTCTCGATCTCCCCGAGCTCGATGCGCTGTCCGCGCAACTTCACCTGGAAGTCTGCCCGGCCGAGGTATTCGAGCGCACCGGAGGCGTTCCAGCGCACCAGGTCACCGGTCCGGTAGAGGCGGCCTCCGTGCGGGCCGGTGGGGTCGGCCACGAACCGTTCGGCGGTGAGGTCGGGCCGGGCGGCATAGCCGCGCGCCAGCTGATCGCCGCCGACGTACAGCTCGCCGACCACCCCGACCGGCGCCGGGCGCAACCCGTCGTCCAGCACCCACGTGGTGGTGTTCGCGTTCGGGCGCCCGATCGGCACGATCACGTCGCCGGGGGCGAAGCGGTAGGCCGTCACCTCGACGGCCGCCTCCGTCGGCCCGTAGAGATTGTCGAGGTCCGCCTGCGGCACGAGCGCCGCCATGGCCTCGGCGGTGGCGGCCGGCAGTGCCTCGCCCGACGCGTTGACACGCCGCAACGACGACAGTGCCGCGCGCCGCCGCGGGTGGTCGCCGATGTACTCGACGAACGCCGCCATCATCGACGGCACGAAGTGTACCGAGGTGACCCGATGCCGCTCGATCTCGGCGAGGACATGGGCCGGGTCGATGTGGCGGCCGTCCTCGACGATGACGAGGCGGGCCCCGGCCATCAGCGGTTCGAACAACTCGGGGACGGACACGTCGAAGGTGACCGGCGTCTTGAGCAGAACGGCATCGTCGGGACGCAGCGGGGAACGCACCGCCATCCATGCGAGTCGGTTGAGTACGGCGCCGTGACTGACCGTGACCCCCTTCGGCGTTCCGGTCGAGCCGGACGTGAACAACGTGTAGAGGGCGTTGCCCGGACACGGGCGACGGAGTTCCGGCCGGGGACCCGAGCGGTCCTCCGGCGGGGCGTTTCCGTCGACGACGAGGGTTGGTACCGACAGACCGGACAGCGCGAGCGGGGTCACCTCAGCGGTCAGGATGACCGCGATCGACGCGGCGTCGACCATCGCGGCCACTCGTTCGGGCGGAGTCGACGGGTCGATGCTGACATAGCTGCCGCCGGCCATCACCACCGCGTGGATCGCGAGCACCAGCTCCACCGACCGCGGGATACACACGCCCACGGCCACTTCAGGACCCACGCCGTGTGCGGACATCGTCTCGGCCAGCTGGGTGATCCGGTCCATGAACTCGCGGTAGGTCACGGATCGCGCACCGGCCACCAGGGCCGTCGACTCCGGTGAGCGTCGCGCGGCCGCCTCGATCGCATCGGTGACCGTCGACCACGGCACCGACAGATCGGGGCCCGCGACCAGTTCGGCGATCCGCGCGCGCTCGGCCGCGTCGGTCAGGTCGATGGCACCGACAGCCTTGTCGTCGGCACCGACGACCGCCTCGAGGACCCTGGTGAGGCGGGTGATCGCGGTGCGCGCGGTCCGATCGTCGAACAGGTCGGTGGCATAGACGATCTCGACGTCCCACGCGCCTTCGGGACGGATCGTCACCGCCACGGTCAGGTCGAGCTGGGTGGTGCCGGTGGACGCCTCGATCGGTTCGAAGGTCAGATCCGCCGATCCCGAGGGGTCGGTCCCGACCGTTCCGGTGTCCTGATCGTGCAGCACCGACAGCATCACCTGGCTGATCGGGGCGAACGCCTCCGACCGGACCGGGGACAGTCGGTCCACCAGATACTCGAACGGGACATCGGCGCGTGCGAGGGCGTTGATGTCGTCGACGCGCACCCGTTCGAGGAACTCCCCGACCGGCGTCCGGGGGTCGACGTCGGTGCGCAGGACCACGGTGTTGACGAACATTCCCACGAGGTCGTCGAGATGCGCATGGCCCCGTCCGGCAACCGGGGTGCTGATCACGATGTCGCGGGTCGCGGACAGCCTGGCCAGCACGATCGACAGCGCGGCGTGGACGACCATGAACTCGGTGGCCCCGTGGGCGCGGGCCGTGTCCGTGATCCGCTGTGTCAGTTCGGTCGGGATGGCCGCGGTGACGCGACCGCCCCGTTGCGACGCGACCGCCGGTCGCGGCCGGTCCGTGGGCAGCGGGAGGAGGTCGGGGATCCCCGACAGTCGATTCACCCAGTAGCCGACCTGGCGACCGAGAACGGACTCCGGCGAGTCGATGTCCCCCAGCGTCTCCCGTTGCCACAGTGCGTGATCGGCGAACTGGATCGCCGGCGCGGCCGCCGCTGGCGCATGGCCCTCGGCACGCGCCAGATAGGCCCCCCACAGATCGGCGGCGAGCGGCCTCATCGACTCACCGTCGGCGGCGATGTGATGCAGTACGACGACGAGGACGTGGTCGTCGGTGTCGATCCCACCGTCGCCGACCGCGAACAGGCGAATACGCAGCGGCAGTTCGGTGGTGATGTCGAAGGCGGCATCACCGACGAGTGCGGCCGGGTCGGCGGGCTCCCGCGGAGCCGCGATGTCCTCCCACCGCAGGCGGGCCCGGGCCTCGTCGATCGGCAAGATGTGCTGCCGCGGTTCACCACCCGGCGCCGGGAACACGGTCCGCAGGATCTCGTGGCGGTCCAGCAGGTCGACGACGGCGGCGCGTAGCGCACCCCGGTCGAGCCGGCCGCGGAGGCGGACGGCCATCGGGATGGTGTAGGCCCCCGAATTAGGATCCAACCGGTTCAGGAACCAGATCCGTTGCTGCGCATACGACAGCGGAATGTGCGCGGGCCGCGGATCGACACGGCGCAGCGGCGGCGGTCGTGACGCGTCGTCGTAAGCTGCGTCGACGCGACGAGCAAGCAGGCGAACCGTCGGCGCCTCGAAGACGTCACGGACACCGACGCGGACCCCGAAGGCGTCCCCCGCGCGGGCACTCACACGCGTGGCCGACAACGAGTTGCCGCCGATGACGAAGAAGTCAGCGGTCACCGACACGTCGTCGAGTCCGAGAACCTCGCCGACGATGGCCGCGAGTAACCGCTCGGTGTGCGTCGACGGCGGAACGCGTTCGGCGTCGGCCTTCGACGGCTCGATGGCGGGGAGGCCGGCGCGGTCGATCTTCCCGATCGGGCTGCGCGGCATGGAGTCGAGCACCGTGAGTGCCGCCGGGACCATGTGCGATGGCAGATGGGTCGCGAGATGTTCACGGAGGGCGGAGATCTCGACCGGCCGTCCGGGCTCGACGGGTTCGACGTAACCGGCCAGCGAGGTCACCGGGTTCCCGACCCCGATGACCGCCGCCGTCCGCACCTGCGGGTGTGCGGTCAGGACGGCCTCGATCTCACCGAGTTCGAGCCGTTGTCCGCGCAATTTGACCTGGAAGTCGGCGCGGCCGACGTAGACCAATCCGCCACTGCGGTCCCGGCGCACGAGATCCCCGGTCCGGTACATCCGCGTGCCCGGTGCCCCGTCGACGGCGGCGACGAAGCGCTCGGCGGTCAGCGCCGGCCGTCCGTGGTAACCGCGTGCGAGTTCGGGACCGGCGAGGTACAGCTCCCCGACGACCCCCGGCGGCACCGGATGCAGCCGCTCGTCCAGGACATGGGCGCTCGCGCCGGGGACCGGGCTGCCGAGGTGGACCGGCTCGTCGACGCCGATCGGGGGCGAGGTGACGCTGATGATCGTGGTCTCGGTGGGTCCGTAACCGTTGTGGAACGCCACGTGCGCGGCCCACCGGTCCTTCTCCGTGTCGGGGACGGCCTCGCCGCCGACGAGGACGTCGGTCATGGGCAGGCGGCCGGGATCCGGCAACGACGCCGCCACCGACGTCACCAGGAAGGCGTGGGTGGTGCGGTGCGTCGTGATGACGTCGGCGAGCTCGCGGCCCCCGTACACCTCGGGAGGCGCGACGACGAGCGTCGCAGCACTGCCGTAGGCACCGAGGACCTCGAGTATGGCGGCATCGAACGCGGGCGAGCTGATCCCCAGCCAGCGCGCGTCGGGCCCGGATCGGTGCCGGTCGCGCAGCACCGTACTGACACCCGCGAGGCCGCGGTGCGTCACGTGCACCCCCTTCGGCGTCCCGGTCGATCCGGAGGTGAAGATCATGTAGGCGCCGGAATCGGGTGTCACCGGCCGGTTGCGACGCGGCGGGTCGAGCGCCGGGCGTCTGCGCAGGTCGGCGACGAGCGCCGCGTCCAGCAGCAGTCGCGGCGGCCACGTGGAGGCCGTGTCGGCGGTGGGCCCCTCGACACTCCCGTCGGTGAGCACCAGCACGGCGTTCGCGGCGTCCAGGACCCGAGCGATGCGTTCCGCCGGGTAGCGGGGGTCGATCGGGCAGTACACCGCACCGGTCTTGGCCACTGCCCACAAGGCGAGCTGCGCGGTCGTCGAGCGCGGGAACGCGCTGACGACCACGTCCTCCGGACCGATACCGCGGCCGATGAGGACCGTCGCGAGATGCGAACTCGCCGAATCGAGTTCGGCATAGTTCCAGACGTGTTCGGGGTCCGCGGCGGCGGGGTCGACGACGGCCGGGTGGGTCGGACGCATCCGCGCCGCGTCGATGAGCAGGTCCGAGAGGAGTTCCGGGGCGGGATCGGGGTCGCCCGAGACGAGCGGGATCATCTCCTCGTCAGGGGTCAGTAGCTCGAGGTCCCCGACCGGCAATGTGCTGTCGCCGACCGCGGACGTCAGCACGCCGACGAATCGGTCCGCGAGCCGGCGCGCGTCGGAGTCGCCGAAGAGGTCCGTTGCGTAGGTGAGCGAACCGCGCCACGGAGCCCCCTCGGCCGGGTCCGTCAGAACACCGAGGGTCAGGTCGACTTTTGCCGAGTTGTCCTCGACGGCAACGGGTTCGACGTCGAGGCCGGCGAACTGCCCACCGGGGGCGGCGGGGGCGGCGAGATCGGACGTGGTGAGCAGCACCTGGACCAGTGGCGCATGGGACGCGGTGCGGGCCACCCCGAGTTCGTCGACGACGTCGTCGAACGGTACGCCGGCGTGATCGAGGGCGTCGAGATCCACCTCGCGCACCACCCGCAGGAGGTCGGTGAACGGCTGTGCGGGGACGATCGGGGTCCGCAGCGCGACCGTGTTGACGAACATGCCGATCAAGTCGTCGGTGTCGCCGTCGCGGCCCGCGGCGGCGGTCCCGATGACGACGTCGCGGCTGCCCGACAGCCGACCCAGCACCGCGGCGAGTGCGGCGTGCAGCACCATGAATGCGGTGGCGTCGCCGGCGCGGGCGAGGATGCCGATCCCCTGCGCGACACGTCCCGGGATGACGAACTCGACGGTCGCGCCGCGCATGGTCGGCGTGGCCGGGCGTGGATGGGTGGTGGGCAGATCCATGAGGACCGGGGCGCCGTCGAGCCGGCGGGCCCACCACTGCCGGTGCTCGTCCTGCTCGTCCGCTCGTCCGGCGACCTGCAGGACGTGATCGGCGTACTGGATCGGGAGCGGCGGCCAGTCCGGGCTCCGACCGTCGCGTCGTGCCGAGTACGCGGTGAGCAGATCGCGCGACAGCGCCCGGCCCGACTCGCCGTCGGCAGCGATGTGATGGATGCTGACGGCCAGCAGTGCACTTGTACCGGGATCGACGTATACGCGGGCGCGCACGGGCAGGTCACGGGTCAGGTCGTATGGCTCGGCGGCGACGGCCAGCGCTTCGGACTCGGAATCCGCCACCGCCCAGTCGAATCCGGTATTCTCCGGATCGACGTCGTGGATTCGTTGCTCGGGGCGTCCGTCGCGGGACACCGGGTAGGTGGTCCGGAGAACCTCATGACGGGCGACCACGTCGGCGAGCGCTCGGCGTAGCTGTTCGACCTCGACCGTGCCGCGGAGTCGGAAGGCGAACGGGATGATGTACGACGCCACCGTCGGCTCGTACTGGTTGATGAACCACATGCGGCGTTGGGCGCTCGAGAGAGGCAAGACCGACGGACGGGCCGGTGCAGCCGACCGATCCGGGACTGCGGTTCCGGCCCCGGCGATGTCTGCCGCCTGGATTCGACGCGCGAGATCACGGACCGTCGGGGCGTCGAAGACGTCTCGCACCCGTACCGGGACGCCGAGCATCCGGGAGACGCGGGCCGCGAGTCGGGTCGCGGCCAGTGAGTTGCCGCCGAGATCGAAGAAGCTGTCGGTCACCGACACCGAGTCCGCGGCAGACAGCCCGAGCACGTCGGCGAAGACACCGGTGATCGCGACTTCGGCGTCGGCCTCGGGGAGCACGCGTTCGGCGGCGACAAAATCCGGTGCGGGCAGGGCTTTTCGGTCCACCTTGCCCGCGGTGTTCAACGGCAACGTGTCCAGGACGACCCAGGACGTGGGGCGCATGTACGCGGGTAGTTGCTCAGCGGTCGCGCGCAGATGCTCGACGTCGACATCCGCTCCGGTGACGTGAGCCACGAGTTGTTCTCCCGCAGCGAGTTCCATGACCGAGACCACCACCTGGGCGACACCCGGCGTGGTGCCGAGGACGGTTTCGATCTCCCCCAACTCGATCCGCTGCCCCCGCAACTTCACCTGA